>NZ_JBFULE010000064.1:0-15363 GCF_056400485.1 Roseateles sp. P5_B10 | reverse complement strand
GCATCGGCCAGGCGTTCGCCAGGCTTGGAATGCCCATCGGGCATCCCAAGTCCGGGCTCACTCCCGCCGAGCGGGAGCGAACTTGCTTGGGGCGGCCCGGCGCGGCGTTCATGCCGCCTCCGCGATCGGGGTGAAGGCCTGCGGCTGCGGGTTGCTGACCCAGCCCACCGGCTGCAGTGCGACGTCCTCGTCGACCTCCTGGTAGGACAGCACCGCCAGCTGGGGCGCCACCGGCTCGATCAGCGTCTTGATGTAGCGCCGCGTGTCGGACGACACGATGGCCACCACGCGCTGCTGGGCGCCACCGAGGATGCGGCGCACCTGTTCGCGCACGTCCTGCGCGACCGCGGGGTCGAGCAGCAGCAGGTTGCCGCGCGGCGAGCGCTCGATGGCCGCCTGCACGCGGTCGATCAGGCTGGACTCGAACAGGATGGCGTGCAACTCGCGCCGCGCGCCGACATGGCGGCTGGTGATGAAGCGGCCGAGATCGATGCGCACCAGCTCCGTCAGCGCGACGACGTCGGGCTCCGTAGGTGCCCAGATTGCCAGGCTCTCGAAGATGGCGTGCAGGTTGCGGATGGGTACGTTCTCCTGCAGCAGCCGGCGCAGCACCTCGGCCAGGCGTTGCAACGGAACGGCGCGTGCCACTTCCGCCGCCAGCTCGGGCACCTCGCGCTGTGCCGCGTGCAGCAGACGCTGCACCTCCTGCAGGCCGATCAGCTGGGCGATGTGGCGGCGCACCGCATGGTCCACATGCAGGCCCAGCACGTCTTCGCAGGTCCAGGCACGGACCGCTGTCGGTGCGGCATCGACCCATACGACCCGCGAGAAAGGACCGAAGGGCTCCGCCACCTCGGCACCCACCGGCGGCGTGGCGGCCTCGGCCGCGTCGAGCAGCCAGCTGCCCGGCCGCAGCGTGCCTTGCGAGACCACCACGTCCTGCACCAGCACCTGGTACTGGTTCTCGCCCAGGCCGCTGCCCCAGCCGACCTGCACGCGCGGGAACACCGGCCCCAGGTCGCTCTCGACGCGGGCCTTGGCTGCGGCCATGCGCAGGTCCAGCGCGGGGCGGTCCAGGCGCCCGCGCAGGCCGGTGGACAGGCGCAGCTCCAGCGGTGCGGCGATGGCGCCCTGCACCACCTCGCCACCGTCGTCGTCCGCGTCGCGATAGGACATCCAGGCCGGCGTGCGGCGGCTGTCAAGCAGCCGGCGCGTCAGCAGCCCGGCGCCCAGCACCACCAGCGCCAGCGTGCCGAAGACCCACTTCGGAAAGCCGGGCACAAGCAGGAAGCTGGCGGTGGCCAGGCCCGCAATCACCAGCGCACGGGGATGGGCCATCAACTGGCGAGCGATCTGGTTGGCCAGCTGGCCCCCGTGCGGCTCGCCGTCGGCCGACACGCGGGTGATGACCACGCCTGAGGCGATGGACACCAGCAGCGACGGGATCTGCGACACCATGCCGTCGCCCACCGTGAGGATGGCGTAGCGCTGCAGCGCGCCGCCGATGCTCATGTCGTGCATCAGCGTGCCGATGGCCAGGCCCGCAAGGATGTTGACCAGCGCGATGACGATGCCGGCGATGGCATCGCCCTTGACGAACTTCATCGCGCCGTCCATCGCGCCGTGCAGCGAGCATTCCTGCTCCAGCTGCTGGCGGCGCTTTTGCGCCTGCACCGACGACAGCACGCCGGCGCGCACGTCGGCGTCGATGCTCATCTGCTTGCCGGGCATGGCGTCCAGTGCGAAGCGTGCCGCCACCTCGGCCACCCGCTCCGAGCCCTTGGCGACGACGATGAACTGCACGATGGCGATGATCAGGAACACCACGCCGCCGACCACGACGTTGTTGCCGACGATCAGCTTGCCAAAGGTGTCGATGATGTGACCCGCATTGGCGTGCAGCAGGATGAGCTTGGTCGATGCGATGTTCAGCGCCAGCCGGAACAGCGTCGTGAACAGCAGCAGCGACGGGAAGGTGGACAGCGACAGCGCCGACGGCACATACATCGCCACGATGAGCAGGGTCAGGCTCATCGACAAGTTGGCGGCGATCAGGAAGTCCAGCAACGGCGTGGGCAGCGGCAGCACGAACAGCGCGACGATGGCCACCAGCATGCCGGCCAGCAGCAGGTCGTTGTGGCGGCCCGCGCTGGCGATCAGGTCCTTCATGCCGCTGCGTCGCGGCAGGTGTCTTTGCAGTGCGTTCGGTGCGGGGTCGGCCATGCGAAGCACTCTATGGCGTGACTTTTTTACGCACCACTACGAGTCCCCGTAGCGCCCCGCCGTTATGCGCGGTGCTACGAATTCACGTAGTTCCTCCCAGCCCCGCGGATGGCTACGCTCGCCGCGTGCTGATGCCTACCGCCGTGATCGATCTGAGCGAAGTGAGCGCGTTGACGCGCCTGCCGGCGCCCGCCTGCCTGGCTCTCAACCGTCTCTACGACCGCCGCGCGCCGCCCATCGAGCTGACGCTGCAGGGCGCGAGGCATCGCCTGCAGTGGCGCTTCGGCAGCGTCCAGGATTTCACTGGATTTGGCCGTTATCGATTCCGCCTCGGCCCTCACACGGGCTGGCTGATGCTGGATTCCCCCGCGCAGGCCGCGCTGCTGCAGGAGCGCAGCCATGCCCTGCTGCCAGCCGAGTTGCGCTACGTGTTGCTGGCCGATGCACTGCAGCCGGTGGCCACCGCACTTGAAGCGGCCCTGCGTCTGCATTTCGAATGGTCGCCGGGTGAGCCTGATGAGGAGGCCGACTCACCGGCGCCACTGGAGGCCGCTGCCTGCTTCACCGTGGCCACCGATGGCCAGGCCTGGCCCTGGCAGGGCTTCGTGCTGTTCCAGGACCCCTCGGCGCTCGACAAGCTGGTCCCCGCCCCGCCGGCTGCCTCAGCCGGCCCCATGAGCAAAAGCTTCGACGGCCTGCGCGTGCCGCTGGCATTCCGCATCGGCGGCAGCGTGCTGAGCCTGGCCGAAGTGCGCGGCATCCGGCCGGGCGACATCGTCAGCGTCGAACACTGGACCGCCGCCGGCACGGGCCTGGTTGTGCAGGCCGAGCTGGGCGGCCCGGCAGGCCGGCAACTCATCGCGCGAGCCGAGGGCTCGCGCATCACCGTCACGCAATGGAGAGACCTTTCGATGAACCGAGATGAACTTGCCAATGCCGGCGAGAGCGACATCGCGACGGGCCTGCCGCTGGACCGGCTCAATGCGCTGGAAGTGGCGCTGCGCTTCGAGGTGGGTGATTTGAGCCTGTCGCTCGGCGAGCTGAGGAACATCGGCCCCGGCCATGTGTTCGATCTGACGCAGCCGCTGAACCGCAGCCCGGTGCGCATCCTGGCCCACGGCAACGTGCTGGGCAAAGGCTTCCTGGTGGCGGTGGGCGAACGCCTGGGCGTGCGCGTCTCCGAGTTCGCGCCCACCGAGCTGAAGACCTGACGATGAACACCACCGGCATGCCCGAGCCCATGACGCTCGTGGCGCTGATCCTCGCCTTCGGGGTGGCGCCCTTCGTCGCGATGATGGTGACCAGCTACACCAAGCTGGTCATCGTCTTTGGCCTGCTGCGCACCGCGCTCGGCCTGCAGCAGACGCCGCCGAACATGGTGCTCAACGGCATCGCCATCATCCTGTCGGTCTACATCATGGCGCCGGTGGGCATGGAGGTGGCCGATGCGCTGCGTCACCGCCAGGCCGGTGCCAGGAGCGAGGGCTGGACTGACGTCGTGACGGTGCTGGACGCCGGCAAGGCGCCGCTCAAGGCCTTCCTGCAAAAGCACACCCATGAGCGCGAACGCCAGTTCTTCCTGAAGTCGGCCGCCGCCATCTGGCCCAAGGAACAGGCTGACAGACTGCAGGCCGACGACTTTCTGGTGATGGTGCCGAGCTTCACGCTCAGCGAATTGACGCGGGCCTTCCAGATCGGTTTTGTCCTCTACCTGGTGTTTGTCGTGGTCGATCTGATCGTGGCGACGGTGCTGCTGGCGCTGGGCATGTCGATGATCTCGCCGACCACCATTTCGCTGCCGTTCAAATTGCTGTTGTTCGTCATGCTCGACGGGTGGGCCCGCTTGATTCACGGGCTGGTGCTTTCGTATCGATAGCCGTGCGGTAGCACCATGACGCAGATGAGCAATCCGCCAACGACGGTCGTCATCACCATCCCGGAGACGTTCAGCATGCCAAGTGCGAAGGTGAAGCCGCCCAGCAGCACTGTCGCGAGCAGCACGCCGACGATGCCGCCGCGGCCACCTTGGATCGCCACGCCGCCAAGGATGACGATGGTGATGGCGTCCAGTTCCCAACCCAGCGCGAGGTTGGGCCGCGTGCTGCCAATGCGGCCGGTCAGCTGCACGGCCGCCAACGCCGCCATCAGGCCGGCAAGCGTGAAGAGCAACAGCCGGTAGCGCTGCACCGCGATGCCCGAGAAGCGCGCGGCCACGGGGTTGGCGCCAATGGCGTAGATGCGCCGGCCATGGACCGTGCGGTGTTGCAGCAGCATGAACACCACCGCCACGGCCAGCATGACGCCGAACTCGATCGGCACGATCAGCCACGGCCAACCCGCAAGATCCCCCAGCGTACCGTTGCCCCACTGGCTCAACCATTCCGGGTAGCCCGTGATGGCCTGGTCGCCCAGCAGCACCAGGGCCAGGCCGCGGTAGAGCGACAGCGTGCCGATGGTGACGACGATGGAGGGCAGCTGCCAGCGCGTGACCAGCCAGCCGTTGAATGCGCCACACACGATGCCGCAACCCAGAGCGGCGGCGATCATGCCGGCCGGGCCTGCGCCGGCCTGCATCGCATAGCCCATGGCCAGGGAGCACAGCGCCATCGTCGCGGCGATGGAGAGATCGATCTCGCCCGCAATGATCAGCAGAGCCATGGCCATCGCGATCAGGGCCTTTTCCGACATATTGGTCGTGCTGTCGGCGATCGCAGAGGGCGAGGCAAAACCGTCGATGCACAGGCCGAAGCCGACGTAGACGGCGACGATCAGCGCCGTCAGCACCCATTCCCAGGAACCCCAGGCCTTCATGCCGCTCGCCTTTCCAGGATCTGCTGCCCCGACCGGCGCTGTGCTCGCGAGTTCAGCATCACCGAAACCAGGATGACAGCGCCGGCAATCGCCTGCTGCCAGAACGGCGAGACGTGGATGACCGGCAGGGCCGCATTGATGACGCCGATGAACAGCACGCCCAGCAACGCGCCGCCAACCGTGCCGACGCCACCCGCGATGCTGACACCGCCGATGACGCAGGCCGCAATCACGGTCAGCTCGAAGCCGGCGGCCAGTTCGGTGAAAGCAATGGCATAGCGGCCGACCCAGAGCAGGCCGGCAAGCCCGGCACAAGCGCCCGACAAGGTGTAGGCCATGCGAATGCGCTGCGACACCGGGATGCCCACGATCCGCGCCGCAGCGGGGTTGCCGCCGCAGGCGTAGAGATCACGGCCTTCCCGTCGCCAGCGCAGCAACCACCATCCCAGCGCTGCGACGGCGGCTGCAATCCACACCAGCAGCGGCAAGCCCAGCAGCTCCGCGCGAGGCAAGGCCTTGATGGACGCGTGGATGTCCTGGTCGTTGACCCAGGCGCCGCCGCTGACCAGGAAGATGGCGCCGCGATAGACCGACATGGTGCCCAGCGTGACGACGATGGGCGGCAACTCGAACCGCGTGATCAGCCAGCCGTTGAGGGCGCCCTGCGCCGCGCCCAGCGCCAGCGCCAGCAGGATCAACACCGGCGCGCCGGCTTCGGGCCAGAGCTTGCCGACCAGCGCCACCAGCATGCCCGTCAAGGCCAGGTTGGACGCCACGGACAGGTCGATGCCGCGCGTGAGCAGAACGGGCATCTGCCCGATGACGAGGATGGCCAGCAGGGCCGAATCGTTGGCGATGTCCAGCACATTGCGCGGCGTGAGAAACACGGGAGATCGCAGGCCCACCGCCAGGGTGATGGCCACGATGACGGCCGCCAGCGCCCATTCGCGACGCGTCATGYGGCGTTCCTGCTCAGGCCCGAAGCCGCAGCCACGACAGTTTCTGCATCCACCTCGCCACGCTGGAACTCGGCGACTTGCCGGCCACGCTTCATGACGACCACGCGGTGGGCCAGGTGCATCACCTCGGGCAGTTCGGACGACACCAGGATGACCGCCAGCCCCTGCGCCACCATCTCCGCGACCAGTTGATAAACCGCCTGCTTGGCGCCGACGTCGATGCCCTTGGTGGGTTCGTCCAGGATCACCACCCGCGGGTCCAGCCCCAACCACTTGCCGATGACGACCTTCTGCTGGTTGCCGCCGGAAAGGCCGGACAGCGGCGTGTCCTGGCTGGCGGTCTTGATGTTCAGCCGTTCGATCAGCCGCTGCGCCCAGGCGCTTTCGCGCAAGGCGGACAGCCAGGGCCCGCGCGAGACCTGGCCCTTCACGGCATGGCTGGACCCCGCCAGCGCGGCCAGGCTGAGGTTGTGCCGCACCGAGAAATCGAGAATGCCGCCCTGGCGCTGGCGTTCCTCGGGCACATAGGCCAGGCCCAGCGAGATGGCGTCGGCCGCATCACGGATGCGCCGCTCCTGGCCGTCTATCAGGATGCCGCCGCGCGCCAGTGGTTTGAGGCCCATCAGCGCCAGCATGACCTCGCTGCGCCCCGCGCCGACCAGGCCGTAGAAGCCCAGGATCTCGCCACGCCGCAGCGCAAAGCTGATGCCGTCGAACTCGGTCGGGTGACTGAGGTCGCGCGCCTCCAGCACGATCGCGCCGGGTTGCGTGTCCACGCGCGGGTACACCTGCTCGATGCTGCGGCCGGCCATCAGGCGCAGCAGCTCGGGCTCGCTGGCCTCTTTCATGCGGCCACTGCCGACCGAGGCGCCATCCCGCAGCACCACGTAGTTGTCGCAGACGGCGAACAGCTCGTCGAACTTGTGCGAGATGAACAGCACCGCCACGCCGCGAACCAGCAGCYCGCGCACGAGGCCGTAGAAATCGCGGATCTCGGCCTGCGACAGCGCGGCGGTGGGTTCGTCCAGGATGACGACGCGGGCCTGGTGCGACAAGGCCCGCGCGACCTCGATCAGGTGCCGCTGCGCCAGGCTCAGTTGCCGGACCGGCGTCGTGGCGTCAAAGCCCGCGCCCACCTCGTCCAGCACCTGCTGGGCCAGGCGGTTCATCGTCGCCCAGTCCACGACGCGCAAGGCCGCTGGCCCGCGCATGGGCTGACGGCCGATGAAGATGTTCTCAGCCGCAGTGAGTTCGTCGAACATCACCGTTTCCTGGTGCACGGCGACGATGCCGGCGGCCTGGGCCGCGTGCGTGTCGTGCAGGCGCAGCGGCTGGCCGTCCAGCCACAGCTCGCCGTCGTCGGGCTGATGCACGCCAGTGAGGATCTTGACCAGCGTCGACTTGCCCGCGCCGTTCTCGCCGATCACGGCCAGGGCCTGGCCCGGCCTCAGTTCGAGGTCCACGCCGCGCAATGCATGCGTCGGCCCGAAGCGCTTGTGGATGCCCCGCAGGCAGAGCACCCCGGCCGGGTCAGAAGAACTTGGCGAACTTGTCGACATTGCCGGCGTCGTAGGTGAACGGCTCGGCCATCACTGCTTCGGTATTCGCGTCCAGTGTGACGGTGCCGACCCGGCCGACGCTGATCTTGGCGCCCGCGGTCGCTGTCGCTTTGCCGGTGACCAGGCCGTGGGCGATGTAGATGGCCGAGTAGCCCAGGTCGATGGGGTTCCAGATCGCAAAACTCTTCACCGCGCCGCTGCGAACGTGGCCGGCCATTTCCGATGGCAGGCCGAGGCCGGTGACGAAGACCTGGCCCACCCTCTTCTCGTCCTGCACGGCCTTGGCGGCGGCCGCGACGCCGACGGTCGTCGGCGCGACGATGGCCTTCAGGCTGGGGTAGCTCTTCAGCAGGCCCTGCGCCTCGCGGTAGCTCTTGTCGGTCTGGTCGTCGCCGTAGACCACGCTGACCAGCTTCAGGCCCTTGGCCGCCGGCTGTGCCAGCGCCTTCTTCATCTCGCCGATCCAGAGGTTCTGGTTGGTGGCCTGAGCGGTGGCCGACAGCACCGCGATCTCGCCGCTGCTACCGATGGCGTCGGTCGTGAGGCTCACGAGCTTCTGGCCGATCAGCGCGTTGGACGAGGGCGCGAGATGCACGAGCCGCCCATCCTTGCGCACCGCCGAATCGAAGGACACCACCTTGATGCCGCGCGCCATGGCCTTCTTGAGCACCGGCACCAGCGCGTCGGGGTCGTTGGCAGACACCACGATGGCCTTGACGTTCTGCGCGATCAGCGTGTTGATGACCTCGATCTGCCCTTCGGCCGTGGCCTTGGCGGGGCTGGCCAGCACGATCTCCACGCCGCCGAGCGCCTTGGCGGCTTCCTGCGCACCCTGATGGGCGGCAACGAAGAAGCCGTTGCCCGAGCTTTTCGCGACGAGGGCAATCTTGTCGGCGGCCAGCGCGCCCCGTGCGGCAAGGCATAAGGCGGCTGCGGAAACGGCAAGCGTCAGCGTGCGGCGGCTTAGGGTCATGGCGCATTCCTGGAAAGAGGGCTCGAAGGCTGCCGCAGGCTATCCGTTCTTGCCCAGAGAATGTCGGCCCTGGCGCACAACGAGCAAGCTGTTGAGCGAAGTCCCTTGCGCGCGAGCCGCCCTATTGCGGCATCGTCGCCTGCGCGGGCATGGCCTTCCCAGGCGTGCTGCCCTCCCCTTCGAATGGCCGAAGGCGAAAGGCCACGCGAACCGGCTCCAGCCGGGTGCGGTACTGCGCATGAGGCTGGCCGACGAAGCTCCAGGAGTTGTCGCCGCCCACGCCCCACTGCGCGCCGTCGATCAGCAGCGTGCCGTGGTCGTGGGCCACGATGTCGCTGCTCTTCCAGGTGCCGGGGGCGCGGCGGTAGAGGTCGGTGTAGGGGAAGGCCAGCGCGTTGGCCATCAGCAGCTGCTGGCCCTCCACGCGCAGGCCGCGGCCACCGCCGGAGACTTCGAGCCAGCGCACGTCGACCTTGTTGCCGGTGTCCTGCGGCCGCATGTAGTCGTGGTTCTGCTCGGCGACGGCGCCGCGCCACAGGCCGACCGCAGCGCCCGTCTTGCGGTCGACGTAGCTTTCGTGGGGACCGCGGCCGTACCAGGTGACCGTGGTCAGGTCCAGCGGCATGTCGAACCACAGGCCGACCCGCACGGGCGGCGGCAGGTCGCTCTTGAGCGGCGTCAGCACGCCCGCCACGTCAACAGAGCCGTCGCCGCGCATGGTGTAGCTGGTGACGAAGCGCGCCGCGCCGGCGCCCAGGCGATGGTCGACGACGACCTCCGCCCCGCCGCCGGGCAGGCGGCGGCTGGCGATGCCCCGGACCTGGCGCTCACGGGTCATCACCTTCCACGGCGCCTGCTGCGCGACCGTGCCAGTCAGCGTGTCGTTGTCGGTCTCGGCACGAACGAAGTTGGGCTGGCCGCCAGTCAACAGCGGCGTTCCTGCCTTGCCGTAGCCGGTCAGCAGGCCGGTCTGGCGATCGAGTGACAGCGTCGCGCCCGCGGCCGACAGGACCACGGCGTCGGCACTCTCCTTCAGCTCGACCGTGCCCTTGGCCGGCGGGGCCGATGCGATCACGGGAGGCGTCAGCGCGAACTGCTCCCAGCCGACGACGTAACCTTCCGGCGTCAGCGGCACGGCACCCGCCCTGGCCCTCGCGCGCACCGTGACGAGGTATTCCGCGCCCGGCTTGCGCCGGACGTTGGACAGCGGCAACTGCAACTTCTGCGTGGCCCGCGCCGCGGTCGACAGGCCGGGAAGCGGCCCCGAGGCGACGGCCACGCCGTTCTCCAGCAGCGCCCACTCGAAGGCAAAGCCCGACAGGTCGCGGAAGTCGTGGCGGTTGCGCACGACGACCGTCGCGGCCACCGGATCGAAGGCCTCGAACTGGACGGGCGAGTAGACCTTCTGCACTTCGTAGACATGCGGGTTGGGCGTGCGGTCGGGCTGGATCAGGCCGTCGCCGAACTCGATGTCGCCGCCCGGGTTGGGGCCGTACTCGCCGCCATCGCCCCAGTAGCGTCTTCCATCCTTCGTGGTGCGATACATCGACTGGTCCACCCAGTCCCAGATGAAGCCGCCCTGCAGCTTCTCGTACTTGTAGATCGTGTCCCAGTAGTCCTTGAAGTTGCCGCCCGAGTTGCCCTGCATGTGGGCGTACTCGCACTGGATCATGGGCTGGGTGCGGGTCGGGTCGGTGGCCCAGTCAACCATCTTCTCGATGTCGTCGTACATGGGCGCGTAGATGTCGACATAGGCGTTGGGCTCATGGCGCCAGTCCACCGTGCCCCAACCCAGGTAGGAGATCAGCCGCGAGGGGTCACGCTGGCGCGCCTGCGCCGCCGCCTTCTCGAAGTTGGGGCCGAGGCCTGCCTCGTTGCCGAGGGACCAGAAGATCACCGACGGGTGGTTCTTGTCGCGTTCCACCATGTTCAGCACGCGGCTAACGTGCGCGCCTTCCCAGGCCGGGTCGAAGCCGAGCTGGATCTTGGCCCGCAGTTCCGGATGCTGGTGCCCGTAGCCCATGTAGGCATGGCTCTCGATGTTGGCCTCGTCCATCACGTAGAGGCCGTATTCGTCGGCCAGCGCGTACCAGAGCTCGGCATTCGGGTAGTGCGACGTCCGCACCGCGTTGATGTTGTTGCGCTTCATCAGCTCGATGTCGCGGCGCATCGACGCTTCCGACATCACGTGGAAGGTCTCGGGATCGTGCTCGTGGCGATTGACGCCGCGGATGACGATGGGCCGGCCGTTGACCATGACCAGGCCCTTGCTGATCTCGACCGTGCGAAAGCCGATGCGCTGCGGCGTCGCCTGGATGAGCCGGCCGTCGGCGTCGAGCACCTCGACCAGCAGCGTGTAGAGGTTGGGCGTCTCGGCCGTCCAGGGGCGAACGCCCGGCACGGGGGCGGACAGCGTCTCGGTGCGGGCCGCACCGGCCGCGACGGCAGCGGTCCGCGTCAGCACGAGCTTGTCGCCTTCCAGCAAGCTCATGCGCAGCGTCAGCGGCTGGTTGCGCGCGGTCAGCGCCACGTCGACCGACAGCGCGCCGTCGCGGTAGTCCTTGTCCAGGCCGGCATGGACGAACAGGTCGGTCAGCCGTGTCCTCGGCACGGCCTTCAGGTAGACCGAGCGCTCGATGCCCGAGACCCGCMAGAAGTCCTGGTCTTCCAGGTAGGACCCGTCGGACCAGCGATGGATCTGCATGGCGACAACGTTCTTCTGCCCCGGCTTCAGCAGCGCCGTGATGTCGAACTCGCTGGGCAGCTTGGAATCCTCCGAGTACCCCGCCTCGACGCCGTTCACCCAGACCCGGTAGGCCGAGCCGGCCGCACCGATGTGCAGGATGACGTCCTGCGCCGACCAGTTCGCCGGCACCTCGAAGCTGCGCCGATACGAGCCCACCGGGTTGGTGGCGTGCGGGATCAGCGGCCGGTTGGCCGGGAAGGGATAGGTGATGTTGTTGTAGCGGGCCTGGTCGTAGCCCTCGGCCTGCCACATGGCCGGCACCTTGATGGTCTTCCAGCCCGAGATGTCGTAGCCGGGCTTCTCGAAGCCGCTGGGCACGTCGTCGGACGACGGCGAGAAGCTGAAYGACCAGAGGCCGTCCAGCGTCTGGTAGCGGGTCGACCGCGCCGGGTTGCCGGCCAGCGCGGCTTCGCGGCTCTCGAACGGGAAGTGGGTCGCCGCGGCCGGCAGCTTGCCGCGCGCGTAGACCGCCGGATTCTCCCAGTCCGGCCTCGACGCGTCGACCTGCACTGCCTGCACCTGCGGTGCCTGGGCGCGCGCCGCACCGCCCAACGTGACGCCCAGCAACGCCACGCTCACGCCGGCGATCAATCTCAGCTGCATGTGTATTTCCATCATCAAAGCTCGTTGATTTCCTTGTGGCGCGGCACCAGCGCCTTCATGGCGGCCCAGGCGGCCAGGTAGGCCAGCGCGCAGATGGAGAACATGATCATGTAGCCGGTGGACAGGTCGCCGCGCGCGCCGTAGGCGTCGAAGATCCAGCCGCCGAGCTTGGACACGGCCACGCCGCCCAGGCCGCCGGCCATGCCGCCGATGCCGACGACCGAGCCGATGGCCCGCTTGGGGAACATGTCCGAGACGGTGGTGAAGAGGTTGGCCGACCAGGCCTGGTGGGCCGACGCGCCGATGCCGATCAGCAGCACGGGCAGCCAGTAGCTGATGCCGCCGAGCGGTTGGGCCAGCAGCACCACCAGCGGGAAGAAGGCGATCACGAGCATGGCGCGCATGCGGCCGTCATAAGGCTTGTAGCCGCGCTCCATGAAGTAGGTCGGAAACCAGCCGCCGCCGATGCTGCCGATCATGGTCATGCTGTACAGCACCGTCAGCGGCAGCGCGATGTCCGTCGTGCTCATGCCGTACTGGCCGGTGAGGTATTTGGGCAGCCAGAACAGGTAGAACCACCAGACGCCGTCGGTCAGGAATTTGCCGACGACAAAGGCCCAGGTCTGGCGATGCGCGAGCAGCCGGAACCACGGCACCTTGGCGCCCTCTACGGCAGGCGCGGTGGCCTCGCGGTCGCTGTTGATGTAGGCCAGCTCCGCCGCACCCAGTCGGCGCTGCCGGGACGGTGCATCGTAGAAGGTGAGCCACAGCGCGACCCACAGGAAGCCGATGGCGCCGATGGCGATGAAGGCCATCTGCCAGCCCCAGGTGACGGCGATCCACGGCACGGTCAGCGGCGCCAGGATGGCGCCGACGTTGGCTCCCGAATTGAAGATGCCGGTGGCGAATGACCGCTCCTTCTTCGGGAAGTATTCGGCGGTCGCCTTGATGGCCGCAGGGAAGTTCCCGGCCTCACCAAGGGCCAGCACGGCGCGCGACACCATGAAGCCCGCCACCGACACCGGCAGCCCGACCCCGAGGGCCACCAGGATGCCCCCGATGGGCACGGAGAAGGCATGCATCATGGCGCCAAGCGACCAGACGACCACGGCGATGGCGAAGGCGCGCTTCGTGCCGATCGCATCAATGAAGCGACCCGCGAACAGCATCGAGATCGCGTAGCCGAACTGGAACACCGCGGTGATGTTGGCGTAGTCCGTGTTGGACCAGCCGAACTCCTTGGACAGCGCCGGCGCCAGCAGGCTCAGGACCTGGCGGTCCAGATAGTTGACGGTGGTGGCGAAGAACAGCAGCGCACAGATGGTCCACCTGTACTTGCCGATGACTTGCGGGTTCATGTTCAGTCCTGTGTTCACTCAGCAACCAGTTTGTCACCGACGAACACGCGGTAGCGGCGGATTYGGCCGGTGACGCCGTCCGGCCCCTGGCGAGGTGTGTAGCGCAGGCCGGCGATGTCGGCCGGCGCGCCGAGGTCGATGATGAGGCGCGGCGGACCGGAGGGACGGACGGTACCGCTGTAGGCCGTGTGCCAATAGTCAGTCGCCTGACCGTTGATGGCGTTCAGCGCGCCGCCGTCTTCCTTGCGCGCCTCCTCGCTGCTGGCGTAGGCGATGGTCCAGGCCGTCTGGTTCAGCGGCTTGCCCTGCGCGTCGAGCAGCGCCAGCTCGGCGATTGCCGCATGGGGCTTGCCGTCGAAGCTGTCGAGCACCTCGATGCAGAGCTGGCGGCCGCGTGCGGGCTCGGCAAAGCGCACGTCCTGCGTGGCCGGGCCGCGTTCGAACTGCCCGGCATGCACCGGGGTCAACCCCGCCAGGCGCGGGCGCGCCTTGCTGGGCGGCCGCGCCAGGTCGAGCTCCGGCCGCAATTTGTCGAGCACGGGCGCGGTCTTGCCTTCGATGCGGTTGGCGCGTGGCCCGGTCAGGTCCAGCACGACGACCTCGTTGCGCCCGGCCTTCATCCACGGGCCTGGCAGAAACATCGTCTGCGTCGGGCCGATGCTCCAGTAGCGGCCCAGGCAGCGGCCGTTGATCCAGACGATGCCCTGGCCCCAGCTCGACATGTCGAGGAAGGTGTCGGCAGCTGCCGTCGCTTCGAAGCTGCCGCGCCAGAAGGAGGGTCCGGCCAATCGTTTGGACTGCCAGCGCAGCGGCGGCAGGTCGCCGTCGGCGCCGAAGTCGATGGCGCGGATCTCCCAGCCCTTGAGTTCCTGCGTCTCGGTCTTCGACGTGCGAAACATCACCGGGCCCTGCAGGCCCTTGCGGTCGTGGACTTCCATGCCGAAGTTCACGCGGGCAATCGTGTAGAGCAGGATCTCGACCACGGTGTCGCGGCTGCGCGCGGGGATGTCGACGCTGAAGCGGCGGTAGCGCGTGTCCATCGTGCCGGCCAGGCGGCCRCCGACGAAGACCCAGGCCAGGTCGCGCGCGTTCGCGGCCTCCAGCTTGCCGGCGGGGCCGGCCGGCAGCGTGACGCGATAGGCAACCAGCCCGCGGCTGATGTCGTAGTGCTCGATGTTCCTGGGCGACTCGGCGGCAATCGCTTGCGCCGGCAGATTGGCGAACACCGGCGCCGTCTCGGTGAGGGTGAATGAAGGGATCGCCATCACCGGCAGCCGGGCCGGCGGGTCGGGCAGCACCTCGCCCGGCTTCAGGTGCTTGGCCAGGCAGTCGCGGTAGGTGCGGAACTTGTCGCCCACCCAGCCTGCCTCGCCGATAGGCGCGTCGTAGTCGTAGCTCGTCGTGTCGGGGCGGAAGGGCCGGTCACAGCCTCCCCAGAGGCCGAAGGTCGTGCCGCCATGGGCCATGTAGAGGCTGAACGAGCCGTTGGCGTTCAGCATGGTGTCGATGTCTGAAATAGCGCGGGCGTTGTCGCCGCGCTTGTGCGGCGATCCCCAGGTGTCGAACCAACCGGAGTAGTACTCGCCGCACATCAGCGGCCCTTTCTGCAGCGCCGCCAGCGCCTTGAAGCCGGTCGCTGGGTCGCTGCCGAAGTTGGCCACGTTGAACAGCTCCGGGATGTGCGTCTTGCCGAGCGCGTTGGTCGGGTTGCACTGGAACAGCGGCACGTCAAAGCCGCCGTCCAGCACGGCCTGGCGCATCACGCGCATGTAGTCCTTGTCGTCGTTCAGGAAGCCGTACTCGTTCTCCACCTGCACCATCAGGATGGGGCCGCCCTGGCTGACCTGCATCGGTGCCAGCACCCGGCCGACCTCCCTGAACCAGCGCCGCACGGGTTGCACGAAGGCGTCGTCGCGGCTGCGCAGGAAGGCGTCGCCAGGGTGCTTCAGCAGCCACCACGGCAGGCCGCCCATCTCCCATTCGGCACAGGCATAGGGGCCTGGCCGCAGGATGACCCACAGGCCCTCGGCTTGCGCCTGCCGGCAGAACTCAGCCGCGTCGCGCTGGCCTTCCCATTGGTACTGGCCTTCGCGCCATTCGTGGAAGTTCCAGAACAGGTAGGCGCACACCG
>NZ_JBFULE010000063.1:0-15619 GCF_056400485.1 Roseateles sp. P5_B10 | reverse complement strand
GTCCAGCTGCATGGCGCGCAGTCCCGGCAGCAGGGCCAGCGGCAGCTCCACGGCGCGGGCACGGCCGGCCACGCGCAGCTCGAAGACGGTCGTCACCGTCAGCGGCAGGTCGTCGTCGACGAGACGCGTGGTCTGCACGCTGACGCTGTCGCTGGCCTCGGCCGGGCTGGCGACGGCGCGCAGCCACAGCCGGCCTTCGCCGTCCGGCGCGCGGGCCTGCGTGGCGCCATCGCTGGTCACGACGATGGCCGCCAGGCCGGCCGGCACGGCGAGGTTCTGCGGCATCTCCGTCCAGACGATGCGGCCTTCGACGACATGCACGCCCGGCGCCAGCCAGACGGCGGGGTGCTCGTCGGCCTCGACGACGGCCAGCGCCGTGCCGCCAGCCTTCACGTCTTGCGGCCACGCGCCGGCCTCGCCGGGCAGGGCCACGCGTGCCGGAGCGCCGAAGACCCGCACCTCCAGCCTGAACGTCGCGTCACGCGGCCYGGCACCGAGCTGCAGCCGGCCCGGCCAGACGCAGACGGCCGGCTCGGCGGCATCCATGGGTGTCGGGCAGCCCAGTGGCGGCTGGCCTTGCTGAGCCCAGGGCAGCCAGTCGCGCGTGGTGGCGGGCAGCTCGGCGGTGGTGAGCGGGGCGGCCTGGGCCGAGATGGCGGCGAGCGCCAGCAGCGCGGCGCGGATCGAACGTGCGAACGGAGCATTCGGCGGCATGAGCCCTCCCTGGGTTCAGGGCCGCATGCTCGCAGAAGTACCGGTGTGTTCGACCTAGGGTGTGCGAGGCCTTGGCCGCAGCATCATGGCCTGGTTGCGGGCGCGGCTCAGGGCTTCACCCGCACGATGCGGCCGTGTGCYTCCAGCACCAGATAGAGCAGCCCGTCCGGCCCCTCGCGCACGTCGCGCATGCGGCCGGCGTCGGGGAAGAGGCGTTCCTGCTCGGCGGGGCGGTTGTCGGCATCGAGCTTGACGCGTTCCAGGTGGCCGAACTTCAGCGAGCCGATGAAGAAGCTGTTCTGCCAGGCCGGGCCGTACTTGGCGCTCTTGAGCCGCACGAGGCCGGCGGGCGCGATGGACGGCACCCACTTCACGATGGGCTGCTCCATGCCGGCCTTGGCGGCGATGCCGTCGCCGATCTTGCCGCCGCCGTAGTTCTCGCCGTAGGTGATGACGGGCCAGCCGTAGTTGAGCTTGGGCGTGATGAGGTTGAGCTCGTCGCCTCCTTGCGGGCCATGCTCGTGTTCCCACAGCCGGCCTTGCGCGTCCAGCGTCAGGCCCTGCGAGTTGCGGTGGCCATAGCTCCAGATCTCCGGCAGGGCGCCGGGCGTGTTCACGAAGGGGTTGTCGGCCGGCACGCTGCCGTCCTTGCCCAGGCGCACGATCTTGCCGAGGTGGTTGTCCAGCGTTTGCGCGCTCTGCATGCCGCTGAAGCGCTCGCCCAGGCTCAGGAAGAGCTTGCCGTCCGGCGCCTCGGCGATGCGGCAGCCGAAGTGATGTTTGCTCTCGACCTTGGGCTTCTGGCTGAAGATGACCTTGACGTCGGTGAGGCGCTTGGCGTCTTCGCTGAGGCGCGCGCGCGCCAGGGCCGTGCTGTTGGTCTTGTTGGCACCCGGCTCGGCGTAGCAGAAGTAGATCGTGCGGTTGCGCGCGAAGTCGCTGTCCAGCTGCACGTCCAGCAGGCCGCCCTGGCCGACGGCGTCCACAGCCGGCACGCCCGCGATGGGGGCGCTGGGCTTGCCGCCGGGTTGGGCCGTGCGCATGGCGCCATCGCGTTCGGTGATGAGGAGCTGGCCGCCAGGCAGGAAGGCGACCGCCCAGGGGGTCTTGAGGCCTTCGACGACGGTTTCGAGTTCTGGGGCGGCCTGGGCGAGGGTGCAGCTCAGGGCCGCAACAAGGGGGACAAGGCGCTTGCTCATCGGCTCTGTGGGGCTGGAAGGAAAAGCACATCATCGCAGCGCCCCGCTCGCCTCGCAGCCCATGAATGGCATGCCCCGCCGGCACGCTGCTTGCCAGTCCTCCACCGTGAAGATGCAGCGCTATGCCAACCGCGAGGGTGACTCGGGCGTGGTGGCCTTTGCCACTGGCCCGGCGGGCATTGCCGTGCAGTTCACCAACGGCTCGATCTATGTCTACGACGTGGAGCACCCGGGGCGCGAGGTCGTGTCGGACATGAAGCGGCTGGCTCGCGCGGGCCGGGGCTTGTCGACCTACATCAGCCAGAACGTCCGCGACAACTACGCGAAGAAGCTGCGCTGAGCCGGGCTCACCGGCGGCGCATCACGACGAGCAGTCCGTCGACGGCTTCGTCGCTTTCCTTGCGGATGGCGCAACGTGTCGATGATTCGACGGTGAAGCCATGGGCGGCAGCCAGGCGCTGCAGATAGGGCAGCGAATGGGCGTAGCGCCGCTTGGTGCCGAGGGCGAAGTCACCGCTTTCGCAAGCCTCGACCGAAAAGGCGAACAACCCGCCCGCGCGCAGCGCGGCCGCGGTGGCGGCGAACACGGCTTCCAGGTCGCCGATGTAGACGAACACGTCGGCGGCAATGGCGATGTCGAAGCGCTGCGGCGGCCCCTGCAACGCCGCGACGATGTCGCCCTGCACCAGTTCGTCATACAGGCCCAGCTCGCGCGCCTTGGCCAGCATCAGGCCGGACAGATCCACGCCGGTCAGCCTTCGGCTCACCGGGCGCAGCAGCGGCCCGCACAAGCCGGTGCCGCAGCCGAGGTCGATGACCTCGCCACCGCTGGGTGGATCGGCGCGCTGCAGTTCCGCGACCAGCAACTCGGGTGTGCGGTAGCCGAGGGTCTTGACGAGGTGGTCGTCGAAGTTGTGGGCATACATGTCGAACAAGGCCTCGACATAGCCGGCGGGCGCCGTGGGCGGCGAGGGTTCGATGCCGAGGGCGGCCAGGGCATAGCGGATCTGGTCGACGTCCTTGCCCAGGGGCAGGGCCTGCTGGAAGGCTTCGATGGCTTGCGAGCGGCGGTGCAGGGTCAACAGGCATTCGGCGCGGCCGATGAGCGCCTCGGGGTAGCTGGGCTGCAGGGCCAGGGCGGCGTCGAAGCTGGCCAGCGCTTCGGCGGGCCGCTCCAGCGCGCGCAGGCTGGTGCCGCGGTTGCGCAGCGCCTTGGCGTCTTCAGGGCGCACCGCAAGAGCGCGCTCGAAGGCCTGCACGGCCTCCTGGTGGCGGCCCAGGCTGCCCAGGGTGTTGCCCAGGTTGTTCAGCGCCGGCGCGCTGCCGGGGCGCTGGGCCAGGGCGCGGTGCAGCAGGTCCAGCGCCTCGTCGAAGCGGTCGGTCTGGCCGCAAATGACGCCCAGCAAGTGCAGTGCGTCGAAATGCCTCGGTGCCGTGCGCAGCACGCGGCGGTACAGCAGTTCGGCCTCGGTGAGCCGCCCTTGCTGGTGCAGGGCCAGGCCCTTGTCGAAGTCAGAGGGCATCCGTCGTCCTTCAGTCATCCCACAAGCTGCTGACGAGGGTGAGGCCCACAGCGAACAGATCCACCGCCAGACCTGCGCCGGTGAGCCTGGCGTCGGCCGGCCAGACGTCGAGGCGCTCCGTGCGCGAGCGCTCGCGCGCCATCGCGACAAGGGCGTCTGCCACAGCGGTTGCGGGCGCATCATGAGCGAATGGCGCCTTGGCGTAGTTCTGCAACGCCTTCTCCACGGCCTCCGGGTCCAGCAGCGACAGCGCCGAGCGGCAGTGCGAACAACTGTCTTCCCTGCGCAGGTCCACCGGCGCGCCGCAGTTGCTGCAATTGATGACACCAACCTTTTTGGCGATGTCGGCGATCTCGGGCTTGGTGAGCTGGCGCACGAAGCCCTTCTCGATCATGAAGGACGAGAAGCTGCTGAAGCGGCCGTGGCGGTTGTCGCAGCGGTGGGTGATGTAGCGGCCGCTGCGGACGACGTCGAAGCCCTGCTGGAGCCGCATGCGGCATTGCGGGCAACTCAACTGCTGTGCCAGCGGCACGAGGGGCGCGTCGCGATGCCGGTGCATTTCCTTGAACACTGTCGCGACCGCCTCGGGCGCCAGCCGTAGGTTCTCCAGCTGGTCGAACCAGATGCCGTGGCAGTCGAAGCAGAAGTCAATCTCCACCTCGCCGTTGTAGACGGCGGGCAGCGTATGCACCTGCATCGCCGTGCGGCAGGAAGGGCAGGGTCTGGCGAGGTTGGTGGGCATCAAGAGATGTTAGATGCCCACCCGCCGGTCGGGGCCAGGCAGCCGCCTCAGTCGGCCGGTCCGGCGTCGTGTATCCGCACCATCCCATTGCCGTCGGTCATGGCGATGTAGCCACCCTGTACCGCCCGGATCGGGGTGTACAGCACGAACTGCGCACCGTCGCTGGTGCGGGTTTGCATGATGGTGCGGCGGTCGCTGGACAGGGACCACCGAGCGCCGGCATCCACTTCGCCATTGCCCCAGTCGTTGGCCATGCGGCCATCCTTGTGCAGGATCGTCGGGTACCTGGTGTTGCGCAGGCCGGTCGGGTCGGCGCTGGCGTTGGCGTCCTGCTGGGGGCTGATCCACCGGCGTGCTGCAGAGGCGGCATCGAAAATCGGCACCGCACCGCCCTTGACGACCAGCATCAGCCTTGCGCGGGCCGTCACGCCGGTCTCCAGCACTTCGGCCAGCCAGTACTCCATGCCCTCTTCCGGTCCGGCGCCCAGGCGCGTGTAGCGCAGGGTGACCTGTGCTCCCGCGAGCTGCCAGCGCCCATTGATGAACTGACCGGTGAACCCGGGCACGTTGGGCGTGCCGTCGAAAGTAACCGCTTTGACAAAGCACACGCAGCTTGCATTCCCCGGCACCGTCTCCAGGGTCAGGCCGGCCCAAACCGTGCCCACCGTGAAATCCGCCAGGCGCAGGTCTTGGCGATCGCGGTCGACGTCCCGGCTGACCATCGGGACCCAGGGGGTATAGGTCGGCGTCGAGCAGTTGCTGGCCGGCTGGGTCGGCGTCATCTGGCAGTCGACCAGCCAGCGCCCCATCAGCATTCCGCTGGGCTGGGTGCCCACGCTGCGGAACTGCCGCAATTGCAGCGCATGCGCCCGGAATTTGCTATCCATGGCCAGTGGGCTGGGCAGGGTGATCGTCAGGATGCTGCCGCTCATGGCCCAGCTGGCGCTGATGGCTGTGTCCGTGAACGTCGTCCAGAGGATGCCTGCGGCGCTGCCATCCGGGCGCAGGTCGAACAGCGACCCCGTGGGCATCAGCAGCGGGTTGCTGCCTTGATACATCGTCACCAGCCGGGTGCCTTGCGCCGATACGACCGGAGGCTCAGCGTCGGTGGATTGCTCAAGCGACTGCGCCACGAATGTGGGCTCGATGAAGGCCAGGCCGAGCGACTCCGTGCTGATCCTGCCCAGGGCCGGCCCGTCGGCGGCGAGTTCGGCCGCCGTGGCGATGCCAAAGGGCATGGGAGGGGCTTTCTCATACGCCAGACGCAGCAACGTGGCGATGTCCGCAAGGTCCGTGGGGTCCTGGGCTGCCACGACCTTGCGCAGGTCGTCCGTCGTGGTGGGCTGCTGCAGGCCACGCTGCTTGAGCAGGCCATATCGCGCCGTGCTCAGGGCGTCGAGCGTGAGCGCCGGCCATTGCTTGTCGCTGACCCGCGGTCCCACCTGGGAGATAAGGCTTGTCGCTTGTCCCACCAAGCTGATCCGCGTCAACGCTGCGCGCGCGCCGGACTCCTTGGCGGTCAGCGTGATGAAGGCATTTGGATTGTCTGCCTTGAAGCTCAGCTTGTAGGCACCGGTGCTGTCGGCGTTGACCTTGATCTGGCTCTCGCCCACCTGCGCCGTCACTTCGGTCAGCGAGTTGATGCCCGGTACGGTGCCGGTCAGTTCGAGCTGCGCCTCGACGGTCAGCTTGACAGTGGCGGTGCCGGTGGCCGCGCCCACGTCGGCACGGTAGGTGAACTGGTCGGCGCCAAAGAAGCCGGCGTCTGGCGTGTACTGCAGGCTGGTGCCCTGGACGACGACCTTGCCGTGGGCCGGGGCCGTGGCCGTGGCCACGCTCAGCGTGGGTGTGCCGCCCGTGGCGGTGTCGTTGCCGCTCACCGCAAGCGTTGCGGCTGCCCCTCCCGGGATGGTGTATCGGTCGTCCTGTGCCGTCACCGTTGGCGGCGGCGAACTACCGCCACCACCGCCGCAGGCCGCCAGGCACAGGGCTGYAGCGAGCGATGCGAGCCAGCGCGTTCGGACATGGATTTGCATGCGATTCATCCTCTTGAATCCTTTGTAATTTTCAGTTGATCGGTCCGAGGTCGCTCAGGCGGACCAGGGACATCGTCCCGTTGCCAGAGGCGCTGGACGAGTAAAGCGCCAGATAGCCTCCAGGTACAGCGGCGACCGGCCGGTAGCGATAGATATAGCCATCGCTTGAAAGCATCGTGATCTCGCGGCCGTCGCTCGACAGGGCCCAGTTCGCGGACGCATAGGGTTGGCCGTTGTAGTGACCGATCCAACTGACCTTGCCATCGGCCTGCCACCATTGTTCCTGCCCCAGCCAGTGCACAGGATCGCGCTGCTGGGCCGAGGTGACGAACCAGCGACGCGTGGCTTGGGCGGCGCTCAGTGCCACACTGCCGCTCTTCACGACCGGGTTGACCGAGGCGCCCACGCGCTGGCCGTTCTGTTCCACCTCCAGTCGCCAGTACTCCAACCCGTCAGCATCCTGGCGCAGGCGGGTGTAGCGGCGGGTCAGCGTGCCTGCTCGCAGCAGCAGTTGTCCGTCGACCAACTGCACCGAGAAACCCGGCACGTCCAGCGCGGCGCCGAAGGTCACCTCGCCTTCGGCGAGCAGCCCGGCCCAGCGTTGCGAGGCAGCAAAATCCTCCGCCCGCAGCGGTAGCCGGTCCCTCTCAAGGTCGAAGCTCGTGACCGGGGACCAACCTGTAGGGCGCGGTACGCAGGCGGGCCCGAACACGCTGCAGTTGGGATCATTGTCGATGTCCATCATCAACAGCGCGCTGGGCTGGTCGTCGGCACCGCGGATCTGGCGCACCCGGTATTCCTTGTGCCACGTCGAACCGCCCGGTGGTGGGCGCTGGCCGTCGAGCGTGATGCGCAGGACGTCTCCGTCTTGCGTCCAGTGCGCCGGCACCGCCGTTGGCGTGTCGCCGTATCTGAAGGATTGGACGGTTCCCTTGCCGTCGGCCGTCAGGTCCAGCGTCAGCGCGTCGACCACCAGCCGCATGCCCTGCGGCCCTACGGTGGGCGGCTGTGCCGCGGCGAAGGCCTCGACGGTGGGGGCAAGGAAGATCTGCGAGCCGGAGGTCGACAGGTACTTCGCGCTGGCCAGGGCTGTCGTGCTGCGCATGAGATCCAGGGTCGTCGCCGCTCCCCCGGGCAAGTCGCCGTTCTCCTCGACGATGTGTCGAATGAGCATGACGAGGTTGAACAAGTCCGTTGGGTCCTGGCCCCGCAGGCTCGCGCGCAGGCCGGCGCTGCTCGTGGGCATGCCCATCTGCAGCAGCAGGCCGTACCGGCCCGTGGTCAGCGCATCGAGCCGCAGGCTGGGCCATTGCGTTTCGTCGATGTGAGCGCTGCGCCGGGCGAGCAAGGTGCCGAAGTCACCGACTGCGCTGGCCAGGGCAACGCGGGCCTGTGCACCCGTGCTCTGGCTGGTCAGGGTGATGAAGGCGTTGGCGCGTGAGCTCTTGATCTTGACGACATAGGTGCCGTTGGCGTCGGCGCTGGCCTTGAACTGGCCATCGCCAACCTGGGCGGTAACGTCCGTCGGCGTCGTCGGCACGGGCTTGAGGCTGCCACTCAACTCCAGCTCCGCCTCGACCGTCAGCTTGACCGTAGCGGTGCTGGTGGCCGGGCCCACATCCGCCCGATAGACGAACTGATCCGCCCCATAGAAGCCGGCATCGGGCGTGTAGCGCAGCGTGCTGCCTTGCACCGTCACCTTGCCGTGCGCGGGGTTGGTGGCAACGCTCACCGTCGCGGTGCCGCCCGTGACCGAATCATTGGCCAGCACCGTCAGATCGGCGGGCACTCCGGCCGGCAGGGTGTAGGGGTCGTCGACGGCCTGCACCGTGGCGGACGGCGAGGGCTGAGGCGGCGAGCCTGCAGAGCCGCCTCCGCCACAGGCCGTCATGATGAGCGCCAGGCCCAACCAAGTCGCACTCGCCACGGTCTGGCGCCATCYCGCGCAGCGGCTGATCGCGTCAATCTGCATGTGGTCTATTCCTGATCCTTGTCGTACGTCACTGCCGGCCATCGTCAGCGCGCGGGGCCGACGTTGGTCAGCACGCGCAACTCGCCTGGGTACTCGTCCTGCAGGTAGGTCGCGATATACCCGTCCCGGGTCTTCGAGAGCAGCTTGAGCTTTATCCGGCCCGAACTGTGCAGCAGGGCGGTACCGTCATCCGACCAACCCCACGTGCCGCTGTAACCCCACTCCGTCGGCGCCGGGGCGCCAGATGTTTTCACGTCCATCACGTTGCCGCCAACACCAAACGGGGCGGAATCGGATTCCGGCCTCCAGTCGAACGGAAAGGCGGCGCCAGCCGGCATGTCTAGCCAACGTCGCAGCTTCTGATCGGTGGCGACGATGGTCGGGGCCGTGCCGGTCCCGGTGGCCTCAATCAACTCCGACCCGATGACCTTGCCATTGGCCTCGTACTCGGCGAACCAGGTCTCGATGCCGTTGCCCCAGCGAAGCAGGCGCGTGAAGCGCGTGGCGACGTTGGTACCGCTGAGCTTCCATCGGCCGTCTTCGGTGATCTCACCGGCCAGACCGAGCACCGACGGGCTGCCCGTCACCGTGATGCCATCGCCGAGGCAGGTCAGGCAACGGCCGGACCATGCCTCCGGCGACATCTGCGGCCCGACGCCGAAGAGGCGCCCCCCTGACCCGAAATGCGCCGGAAGGAACGGCAGCACGTCGCGCGCCAGATCGAAGCCGGCGACTAGCGCGACCAAACTGCTGCCGCTGTCGTCAAAACACGTGTGCTGCATGGTCGAGCACTTGGTGCTCGTGAAAAAGACCGTCAGATTGAACAGTGGCTGCCCGCCGGTGCCAGCGCGCGGCAATTCCTCGAGCCGATACTGCTTCACATAGCGCGTGGCCCAGCCAAAGCCGTATTGGTAGTAGCCGAAGGTCAGACCCGCGTCCGGATTCACCTTGATGGAGACCGTGCTGCCATCGCGCGCCCAGGTCCCGATGGGATCGGAACCCGGTGACCCGCCCACCGTGCCGTCGGCACGAAGGTCGAAATGGTTGCTCGCGTTGGGCCGAATCCAACCCAGGCTTACCTCGAACGAGGACGGCTTGTACGCATCGATGAAGGCGAACATGCCGCCCTGCACGCCGATCAGCGCGCCCGGCGCCGGCTGGGTCTTGAGGCTGGTTTCATAGCTCCAATCACGCGGCGTGGTGTCCTTGCTTTTTGCCGCCTGGACGGCCGTGGCCAGGGCCTGGGGGTCGGTGGCGATGTCGGCGAGCGTCGCAAACTGGGTTGGTAGCATGGCGCGATCGGCGATTGCATTGCGCAGACCGCCGATCATGCCGAGCACATCGAAATCGCTGATGCGCTTCTGGGCGTCGAGCAGTCCGGCGTCGGTCGTCGGCTGCGCACCCGCGCGCTGTAGCAGCCCGGTGCGCGCGACGCTGAAGACGTCCAGGCGCAGGGCCGGCCGGCGTTGTTCGTCGATCGTGCCACCCAGCTTGGCGAGGGCGGCGACTTCGCCCACCAGGCTCTTGATGACCACGTGTTTCTGCTCACCCGCGCCGGTGGCCGTCACCGACACCAGGCCGGCGAGGTCGCTGACCTTGAGCGTGACGCTGTAGCGGTCAGCGGACGGCTGGACTTGCACGGCCGATGCCGCGCCGGCCTGCGCGCTGACCGTGTAGCCGGCCGCGAGCTGCGGGGCCACGACGCCGCTGAGCGTGAAGCTGGCCTCGACCGTCAGCCGGGCGGAGGCGCCGCCTGTGCGTGCGCCCGCATCGACGCGGTAGTCGAAGCTGTCGGCGCCGACATAGCCGTCATCGGGGGTGTATTGCACCTTGCCACTGGCGACGACCGCCTTGCCATGCTTGGGGGCCGTGGTCACCGTGACGACGGCGTCGGCCGGGGCTGCGTCATTGGCCAGTACGTCGACAGTGGCGGCCTGTGCCGCGCCGTTGGACCAGCCGACGGCCAGTGCATCGTCCTGCGCCGCGATGGCGGCAGGGGCTTGTGTCGGTGGCGGCGCGCTGTCGCCACCCCCGCCGCCGCCGCAGGCCGCCAGCAGCACGGTCAGGCCGAGGGCGGCTGCTCCGCTCTGCATCAGGCTGCATTTCGGCCGCTTTTGGCCGGCAGAGACGTCAAATCGCATTTGTTTCACTCCCTGAACCTGTTGTCGAACGCCACTCTGCGTTGGCCGCCGAACTCTAACCAAGTTTCAGAGCGGGTCCGGTCGGGAGATCAGCCGTCCAGCCTTTGCTGGAACACCAGCCCCGCGTGCTCGCGCAGTGCGTGGAACTTGATCTTGGGCCAGTTGCTCTCGATGGCGCGCAGCTCGGGCGCGTACTCCACCAGCACCGTGGGCGCGTCGACCGCGTCATAGGCCATGCGGTGATCGTTGGCGTCGATGAAGCGCTTCAGCTCCGCCGGGTCGTCGCAGGTCACCCAGCGTGCCACCTGGAAGCGGCTCGGCATGATGCGGGCCTTGCAGCCGTATTCRTGCTCCAGCCGGTGCGCGACGACTTCGAACTGCAGCTGGCCGACGGCGCCGAGCAACAGCACGCTGCCGGCAATGGGGCGAAACACCTGGATGGCGCCTTCTTCGCCAAGCTGCGTCAGGCCGGCACGCAACTGCTTGGTCTTCAATGGGTCAGCCACTTCGACGGCGCGGAACATTTCCGGCGCGAAGAAGGGCAGGCCGGTGTATTGCAGCGCCTCGCCTTCGGTGATGGTGTCGCCCAGCTGCAGCACGCCGTGGTTGGGGATGCCGATGATGTCGCCCGCAAAGGCCTCGTCGAGCAACTCGCGGCGCTGGCTCAGGAACGACACGACGGTGTTGGGCCGCAGCTCCTTGCCCGAGCGCACGACCTTGAGCCGCATGCCGCGCTCGAAGTGACCCGAGGCCACGCGCAGGAAGGCGATGCGGTCGCGGTGGKYSGGRTCCATRTTSGCCTGGATCTTGAACACGACGCCCGTGAACTTAGGTTCCTCGGGCTGCACGGTACGCTGCATGGCCACGCGCGAATCGGGTGCGGGGGCCAGCTCAACGAGGGCGTCCAGCACCTCCTGCACGCCGAAGTTGTTGACGGCCGAGCCGAAGAACATCGGCGTCTGCTTGCCGGTCAGGAACTCCTCGCGGTTGAACGCAGGGGCCGCCTCGCGCACCAGTTCGATCTCGCCTTTGGCCTGGTCGTACTGCATGCCGAAGCGCTCGGCATAGGCGGGGTTGTCCAGGCCTTCCAGCACTTCCTCGGTGCCGGCGGCGCGGTCCTCGCCGGGAGCGAACACGCGCATGCGTTGCTGGCGCAGGTCCATCACGCCGTGGAATTGCTTGCCCATGCCGACCGGCCACGTGAACGGCACGACCGTCATGCCCAGCTCGGCCTCGATCTCGTCCATCAGCGCCAGCGGGTCTTTCACCTCGCGGTCCATCTTGTTGACGAAGGTCAGGATGGGCGTGTTGCGGGCGCGGCAGACCTGCAGCAGGCGGCGGGTCTGCGGCTCCACACCGTTGGCCGCGTCGATGACCATCAGCGCCGCGTCCACGGCGGTCAGCACGCGGTAGGTGTCTTCAGAAAAGTCCTGGTGGCCCGGGGTGTCCAGCAGGTTGATGACGCAGTCGCGGTACTCCATCTGCATGACGGACGACGCCACCGAGATGCCGCGCTGCTTTTCGATCTCCATCCAGTCCGACGTCGCATGCCGGGTGGCCTTGCGCGCCTTCACCGAGCCGGCGATCTGGATGGCGCCGGAGAACAGCAGCAGCTTCTCCGTCAGCGTGGTCTTGCCGGCGTCGGGGTGGCTGATGATGRCGAAGGTGCGGCGGCGGCGGACTTCCGTCTCGATGCGGCTGGCGGTGGTTTCGGACATGGAGTTCTGGAAGCAGGCTAGCCCGGGATTATCCGTGGGCCTCTTGCTTGAGACCCTCCCCAGCTACATGCCCTTGAACCGCCCCCGGTGCGCACGGCTCACAGGCAGCGCCTGGGCCAGCCCGCGCAGGTGCACCCACAGCTCGCCGTCGTCGCGCCGCTCGATGCGCTCGATGGCCCGCGCGTTGACCACCGAACCGCGGTGGATCTGCCAGAAAAGTTGCGGGTCCAGCTCCTTTTGCAGCTCGCCCAGCGAGGTGCGCAGCAGCAGCTGTTCACCGCCCTGGCTCAGCGCCCGCGTGTGGCGCAGCTCCGAGCGCAGCGCGGCGAGGTGGTCCACGTCCAGCAGCTTCATCGTGTTGCCGGTCCAGGCCTGCAGGAAGCGCAGATCCGACCGCTGGGGTTGAGCCGCCTGCAGCCGCTGTACCGTGGCCGCCAGCCGGGCGGGCGTGACGGGCTTGTGCAGGTAATCCACCGCCGCGCGCTCGAAGGCAGCCAGCGCGTGCTCGGCATGCGCCGTGACGAAGACCAGGCGGGTGGCCGGCGGCGCGAGCTGGGCCAGGCCGAGGCCGTCGATGCCGGGCATGCGGATGTCGAGGAAGGCGATGTCGGGGCGCAGCTCGTCCAGCAGCCGGCGCGCCTCGGTGCCGTTGCGGGCCTGGGCGACGATCTCCAGCTCGGGCCAGGCCTCTCCCAGCAGCTGCTGCAGCTCTTCAAGCAGCTGGGGTTCGTCGTCGGCGATCAGCGCAGTCGTCATGGCATCGGCAAGGTGAGCGTGGCCTCGGTCAGGCCGTCAGCATTGGTGGCGAGGCTCAGGCCGGCGCGGTCGCCGTGCAGGGCTTGCAGGCGCTGGCGCAGGTTGACCAGGGCCAGGCCGTGGCCTGCGGTCGCGTCTGCCGTCAGCGCGCAACCGTTGTTGATGACCTTGAGCCGCAACTGCCCGTCGGCCCGTTCGGCTTGCAACAGCACCTGCCCGCCGCTCTCGCTGGGMTCGATACCGTGSTGGATGGCGTTCTCCACCAGCGGCTGCAGCATCAGCGGTGGCAGGGGCAGGTCGTGCAGCTCGGGGTCGACCTCGACGCGGTAGCTCAGCCGCTCGCCCAGCCGCAGTGCCATGATGGCCAGGTAGTGCTCGACGATCTGGCACTCCTGGCCCAGCGTCGAGTCCTCGGCCTGGCGCACCCGCTCCAGCGTGGTCTCCAGCAGGCCGCTGACGGCGTCCAGCAGCGGCAGCGCGCGCTCCGAGCCCTGGCGCACGAAGCTGCGCAGCGTGGCCAGCGTATTGAACAGGAAATGCGGCTCGATCTGCGCCTGCAGCATCTGCAGCTCGGCGCGCAACCGGGCGCGCTCCTGTTCCACGCGCTGCACGGCGCGTTGGCGGCGCAGGCCTTGCAGCAGCGGCAGGCCCAGCAGCAGGGCGCAGAAGCTGAAGTGCAGCCAGGCACGGGTGATGCGGTCATTGCCACTCAGCAGCTCGCGCGTCAGGCCCTGCTCGGCGGACCAACCGGACATCGCGCCCAGCAGCAGGGCCAGGAACAGCAGGCCAGGCAAGGCGCCGTGGTGCTCGGGCCGCATCCGCCGGGCAACCAGGCCGCACAGGCCATCGGTGATGGCGTGGCCCAGCCACAAGCCCAGGGACAGCGCCCAGGCGCCGTGATCGCGCAACCAGGGCGCCGCCAGTGCAAACAGCGCGACGCCGGCCAGCAGCGGGCCGGGCCGTTGCCAGCCCAGCCTTTCCTCTCTCAGGGCCTGGGCCAGCTCGCCGCCCAGCGTGCGCGCGGTGCGGTTCAAGGCGGGGTCAGGTTGCCGGCCTGGCGCGGCAACACCTGGATGGGGCCCTGGCCGGTCGTCGGCGTGCTGGCGGGCACGACGTCCAGCTGGAACTGCGTGGCCTGCAACTGGCCGGTGCCTTCCAGCAGGAAGCCGAAGCTCAGCGTCGTTGCGTCGGCGGGAATGTCCAGTACGACCTGCGCGGTCTGCCAGCCGAAGCTGCCGCGCAGCGGCCGGTCGTTCATGTTGTCGAACGCGGTGCCGGGCCGCTGGCCGCTGTCGGCGCGCATCCACAGGCCGGCCCACGCAGCGATCTGGTCGCCGTGGACCTGGGCGGTCAGGCGCACACGCTTGCCGGCATAGTCGGCGCTGCCGATCTGCTGCATCAGTGTCGAGAAGCCCTCGGTGTCTGGCTTGCACTCGATGTTGAAGACCTTGGCGCTAGGCGCGCCGTTGGCCGGCACCACCGAGCCTTCGCAGGTCTTGGCGCTGCCGGTCTGCAGCCAACCCGAAGGCAGGCCTGTGGGCTTGGCAAGGGCCGTGGCGAGCACGCCCACCCCGATGGCGGCAACGATGGCTGAGGCTTTCATCAATCAATCTCCCGTGACGGACACGAATCGGTCCGCACGCAGACTAGGTGGGTGAGGCCCGACTCGCCGGGCAACGGGGCGAACGGTCGCCGGGCGCGCGGCAAGGCGTCAAAAGTCGACATCAACGGATACCGCTCGTCTGGAAAACATGGAGCGCGGATTGCCGCTGAATTATCGTGGGCGGGTTTTGCAAGACGAGAGCACGATGGATAAACAGGTTGACATGAAGCGGGTGCAGGAGCTGGTGGCCGACCTGCGCGAGCCCAACCAGGCGCATTACTTCGCCGACCTGCTGCTTTGCGCCGCCGTGGGGTGGGTGGCCTTGGTCGTCGCCGTGCTGCCGGGGGCGCCGCTGCTGCGCACGCTCGCCTTCGTCGCGGCGGTGCTGCTGCTCTACCGCACGCTGGCCTTCATCCACGAGATCTTCCACCAGCAGGGCATGAAGGCTTTTCGCCTGACCTGGCATGCGGTCTCCGGCGTGCCGCTGCTCATCCCCTTCATGCTCTATCTGCCCATCCACCAGGGCCACCACAACAAGGCGACCTATGGCACCCGTGAGGACGGCGAGTACGACCAGTTCCAGGGTCGCGCCGGCCTGGCCAGCGCCAAGCTGTTTGCGCTGAACTTCGCGCTGCCGCTGGCGCTGTGGGTGCGCTTCGCCGTCCTGACGCCGTTGGCCGCCGTGCTGCCGCCCATCCGCGAAAAGATGATCCCGGAGTTCGTCCACATGGCCCTGCGTATGCCGTTTCGTGCGCCGGCCATCAAGGAAAGCGCCCGCGCCGAGGCGATGGCGGTCGAGTGGTGGTGCTGCGCCTGGGGCTGGGCGCTGGTGGCCATCGGCGTCTTTGCGGGCTGGGTGTGGGTGGCGGCCTGGGCGCTGCTCGTCGTGCTGATTGCGACGCTGAACACCATCCGCGCGATGGGCGGCACGCATCTCTACGTCGAGGAGCTTGAAGGCCGCGATGCGCGCGGCCAGTTGCTGGACTCGCTGAACGTCGACTCCAACGGCCCGATCTCGGTGCTGCTCTGCCCCGTGGGCCTGCGCTTCCACGCGCTGCACCACGTGGCGCCCTACCTGCCCTATCACGCGCTGCCGACGGCCAACCGCCGGCTGATGGAGCAGCTGCCGGCCGACTCTGAATACCACCAGGTGAGGGTGGGCTCCGTCGCCGAGGGCATCGGCCGACTGCGGCAGGCGACGCGGGCGGTCAGGCC
>NZ_JBFULE010000062.1:0-15622 GCF_056400485.1 Roseateles sp. P5_B10 | reverse complement strand
GGATGCAGTCCAGCTGGGCAGCGACGGCCTCGCTGGTGAAGCGCTCGGGTGGCAGGTCAGGCGTGGACCCGGGCGACAGGCCCTGCACGGCGGCCGCGGCTTCGGCCGGTCGACCCAGGTCGAGCAGGATCTGGGCTTTGACCCAGGCCAACATGGCGCGCGAGGTCGGTGTAGGCGACGCGGCCTCCAGCTTGAGCAGGCCTTCCTGAGCATCCCCCGCTGCCGTCAGCCACAGCGCGAAGCGCGCCAGGTCACCGGGCTGGTCCAGCGGCCGCATCTGCCCATCGCGGATGAGCTTCTGCCAGTAGTCGCCCACCTCGTGGCCTTGGGTGAATATGGCGCCCACGGCGGCGGCAAAGATGTCGGATGCGGTCCATTGCAGGCGCTGCCAGTACCGGGGCGGCCGGCCTTCCGAGGATGCCGGAAAGCTGGAATGCAGAAAGGTCCACGCCGACTGGATATCGCCGTGGATGTAGGCCAGGCGGCTGCGCGCCAGGTTCAGGCGCAGTTGCAGGGCTTGCGGTGGCTCCGGCTGGACTTCGATCAGGGCCGTGGCCGAGTCGGCGGCCTGCTGGGCATCCGCATGGCGGGCCAGGCCCGCCTGGTAGCGGGCCAGCGCAAATTCGGTCTGGATGACGCGGGCCTCGATGACCGCCTGGCCGCCGCGTGCATTCAGGTTGCGCACGACGGCGTCGATGAACGGCGCCGCGGCCTGTGCGCGCCCATGTTCGATCAGACTCTGCGCGGCGAGAGATCGCAGCCGATGCACGAGCGGCGATGCGTCCCCGTGCGCGCTGAGCGCCAGCGCGACGCTGCGCTCCAGATGGGCGTCGGCCTCGGTGGGCTGGTCTGCCCGCTCCGCCATCTCGGCGCGCAGCACCTGCGTGCGAGCCGGCGCCGTCGAGCTGGCGGGCTGTGCCGGCAGCATGGGCTCAACCTCCTGCAGCGCGGCCTGCGCCGCCTTTGCACGGCCGGCGGACCAGGCAGCCTGCGCCATCGAGGCCAGCGCCTCGGCGCGCAGCAAGGGATCACCGCCTGCCAGCTTCAGCGCCTCTTGCGCGGCAGCATCGGCCTCGGCCCAGCGGCTGGCCGCCAGCCAGGCCTCCGCGGCCAGCAGCCGTGCCGCCGCCAGCGCCTGCCGGCCGGCGTCCGCGCGTTGCAAGGCTTCGACCTGGCGCTGCGCATGATCGGCGGCCAGGTCGGGCCGGTCCATCTCCAGGAAGAGGCGTGCGATCGCGCCCAGCAAGCCGGCCTGCAGCTCGGGCTCTTCCGGGAAGCGCTGCTGGACCAGCGCGGCGCTGTCGGCCAGCGTCAGCTCGGGCGTGGGGCGGCGCGAATCCGTGCGGGCAAAGAAGGCAGCCTGGTCGGCTCGCAGCAAGGCCGCGGTGAAACTGGTCATGACGCGCTGGCGCTGTGCCGCCAGCTCGGCGCGCTGGGCCTGGCGCAGCGCAATGCCGCCGCCCAGCGCCAGCGCGGCGATGACGACCGCCGACGTGCCGAAGGCAAGCCGGTGGCGGCGCAGCGTGCGGCCGAGGCGGTGCCAAGTGCTGTCGGGCTGGACCAGCACCGCCTCGCCGCGCAGGTGGCGCTCCACGTCCTGGGCGAAGGCGTCGACGCTGGCATAGCGCTCGGCCGGGTCGCGCCGCAGCGCCTTGGCCAGGATGGCGTCGATGTCACCGCGCAGCGCGCGGGCCGTCGCGGTGTCAGTGCAGCGGATGCTGGCGCGCTCGGGCTCATCGACAAGTACCGCTGCTTCCCAGGCAGCGCGGCTGTCGCGAGCAAGGCGATACGGCGTGTGGCCGGTCAACAGTTCGAAGGCCAGCACGCCCAGGCTGTAGACGTCGGTGGACACGGTGACCGGCGCGTCGCGCAACTGCTCCGGCGAGGCGTAGTGGGGCGTCAGATGGCGCTCCGACGCCAGCGTGAGGCCGGCGCCAACGGCAGCCTCGGACAGCAACTTGGCGATGCCGAAGTCCAGCAAATGGGCCTGGCCGTCGGGCGTCACCAGCACGTTGGAAGGCTTGATGTCGCGGTGCACGACCAACCGCCCGTGGGCATAGCCRACGGCGCGCATGACCTGCAACAGCAGCGTCAGGCGCGCGTTCACGCTCAAGGCCTGCTCGCGACACCAGGCGTCGATGGGTTGGCCGGCCACCAGTTCCAGCGCGAGATACGGCCAGCCGCGCATGTCGATGCCGGCGTCGTAGAGGCGGGCGATGTTGGGGTGCTCCAGCATCGCGCCGATGTCCCGCTCCTGGGCCATCAGTCGTGCCAGCCCCTCGCCCCAGGTCAGCCGTGGCAGCTTGAGCGCCACCTCGCGCCGGTAGCTGCCGTCCGCCCGCTCGGCCCGCCACACACTGCCCATGCCGCCGCGGCCGATCTCTTCCAGCAGCCGGTAGGGGCCGATGCGGTCGCCGGCGTGTACGGCGGCGGGGTCCTCGCCCTCCCAGGCGCCCAGGCGCGGCAGTGTCAGCTCGCCGGGCGGGTTCGCCAGCATGTCGCGCAGCGCCGCCGCGAGGTGTGCGGCGTCCGGCGGCAGTGCTGCCAGCCAGGCTTCATGGCTTTCGGGCGCCAGCGCCTGGGCCTGGTCGAGCAGTCGGCTCAGCCGGCTCATGTCCGCCGGGGTCAGCATCGTTGGGCTCTTTTCATTGGGTTCGCACACTAGGTCAGACGCAAGCGCATCGCCAGGGCGGACATCCCCAGTAAGGATGATGTCCGTGGCGGCAGTGCGCTGGCACCATGCGCCCGTGCCAGACGATGCCATCGAAACCCTGATCGAACAGGTCAATGCCGGTAGCGCCGGCGCCCAGRACCGGCTCTTCGCTGCCGCTTACGACGAACTGCGCAAGTTGGCCCGCTCCCGCCTGCGCGACGGCGGGCGCAACACCGTGCTCGACACCACGGTGCTGGTGCATGAGAGCTATCTGCGCTTTCTGGGCAGCGGACGGCTGCGGCCGGACAGCCGGCGCGCCTTCTTCGCCTATGCCTCACAGGTGATGCGCTCCGTCATCATCGACGCGGTGCGCGAGCGCCAGGCCCAGCGCCGTGGCAGTGGTCTGGCTCACCTGACGCTGGACACCCACATCGCCGACAGCACGCCGGCCGGCGAAGACGAGGTGCTGAAGGTGCACGAGGCCCTGGAGGCCCTGGCCGCGGCCGAGCCGCGCCTGGCCAAGGTGGTGGAGATGCGCTATTTCGGCGGCTACAACGACCTCGAGATCGCCGAGGCGCTGCAGCTCACCGACCGCACGGTGCGCCGTGACTGGGACAAGGCGCGGCTGCTGCTGGGAGTGCTGCTGGGCCAGTGAGCGCGCCGGGGGGACGGCGGTCTTGTCCGGATTCGCTGCAAGGCTGCGTCTGAAAGCAGGTGAGCAAGCCGCTCACGCTCTTGGAACGCGCCATGTCCCGCCATCCCCTTCGAGTTGCTCGAACCGTGCTTGCCGCCTGCGCGCTGCAAGGCGCCGCGTCGGCCTGCATGGCCCAGACCCAAATCACGCCAACCGTGCGGGCGAGCTGGCAGAGCCAGGACCCTGGCGGCGTATTGACGGGCGGGTTGGAAAGCCCGCCGGTGTTGAGTTTCGAGAATGGGCAATGGGTCTTCCAGGGTGGCGGTGCCCTCCTGCTGAACTGGAACCCCTCCCAGCCCAACGCCGGGCTTGGCACGCTTGACCTCCATTTCGACTTCCAGCCTTGGCATATGCCGCTGGACGCGCATTGGGAGCTGGTCATCTCCCCCCATCCGGACCAGATGAGCGTGCGCGCCGTCAGCCGCTTCATTGCGCCGCCCGATGCGCAGCTGGCCACGGCCCGCGGCTCCAACCGATGGGACGTGACGGCCTCTGGCACCGAACACTACAGCGCCGAGGTGAGCCCGGTGGCGCTGGGGAGCCTGGACAGTTCGGTTGGCCTGACGCCGCCCGTCTGGGCCACGGCACCACAGGCTGCGGGGCACTGGGATCTTTCGGTGACGCAGACGCTGATCGGCAGCTACCACCTCGTGGCGTCTTCGGACCCCGACTGTCTGAGCCTGGCCTGCATGCCCGGGCAACGGGCTGCGGCCAGCCTGCAATCTTTGGAGTTTTACCTGCCGCAGAGCGTCGAGCTGCGGGCCATTGTGTCTAGCGTGCCCGAACCCCAGGTGCCGGTGCTGTTGGCGGCAGGCCTGGGCCTGCTGGCGTTGCGGCGCGGCAGGTCGGGAGCGCGGTCATGAGTGCGCCGCGTGTGATCGGGCTGCTGCTTTGGCTCGCGCTCGGCAGTGCGCGGGGCGCCGAGTACACGGTGCTGTCGCAGGAGCATGTGGCCGGCCATCTGCGTGTCGAAACCCAGTCCGATGGCCGCATCGAGACCGACTACAGCTACCGCGACAACGGCCGCGGCCCGGACATCAAGGAGAGCTTTCGCCTCGCCACCAACGGCGCGCCGCGCGACTACCGCGGCCGGGGGCGCAGCACCATGGGTGCCGAGATTGCCGAGGACTTCGATGTCGTCGACGCCCATGCGCGCTGGCGTTCGCGGGCCGACAGCGGCGACGTGCCGGCGGGTGATGACTTCGTCTTCATCCCGCTGGAGGCCTCGCCGGGCTACTACGGCGCCCTGGTGCGCATGCTGCTGGCCCAGCCCGACGGCCGTGCCGCCACGCTGGGCGGGCTGAAGATCCGCGCCGAGATCCTGGCCCGCCTGACGCCCGATGCCGCGACGGGGCCTCTGGCCCTGGTGGCCGTCACCGGCGCGGATGCCCAGCCCTGGTACTACTGGGTGCGCGACGACGCCAGCCACGCGCTGTTCGCGATCACCTGGCCAGGCTTCGCGGTGGCAGAGAGGGGCGCCGAGGCGCTGGTGCCCGCTTTGCTGGCCCGCCAGCAGCAGGCCGCCAACGAGCGCCTCGGCGCGCTGCGCCAGCGCCTGGCCAAACCGTTCGAAGGCGTCACGCTGATCCGCAATGTGCGCTGGTTCGACGCCCCGGCGGCGCGCATGCGGGGCCCCAGCGATGTGTGGATCTCACAGGGCCGCATCGACGCCGTGACCGAGCCCGGCGCGCTGCGCGTGCTGCCCGAGCGCGCCATCGACGGCCGCGGCCAGACGCTGCTGCCGGGCCTGTGGGACATGCACGCCCATCTGTGGAGCGAGGACGGCCTGGCGCATCTGGCCGGCGGTGTGACCAGCATCCGCGACCCCGGCAACGACAACCAGGAGTTGCTGCGCCTGCGCGACCGCATCGAGCGCGGCGAGGTCATCGGCCCGAACGTCTACGCCGCCGGCTTCATCGAGGGCAAGAGCCCTTTCTCGGCGCGCAATGGCATCGTCGCCGAGACGCTGGACGAGGCACTGGATGCGGTGAGCTGGTATGCCTGCCATGGCTTTGTCGGCATCAAGCTCTACAACTCGATCAAGCCCGAATGGGTCAAGCCGTTGACGACCAAGGCCCGCAGCCTGGGCCTGCACGTCAACGGCCATGTGCCGGCCTTCATGCTCGCCGAGCAGGCGGTGCGCGCCGGCTACGAGGAACTGACCCACATCAACCAGGTCATGCTGAACTTCGTCAGCCGCCCGGGGGACGACAGCCGCACCTTGCTGCGCTTTCAGCGCGTGGGCAGCGACGCCCAGGCCGTCGACCTCGCCAGCCCGAAGGTGCGGCGTTTCATCGCGCTGCTGCGTGAGCGCCAGGTCGTCGTCGACCCGACGCTGATGACCTTCGAGGCCATGTTCACCCAGGCCCAGGGCGAGCTCGACCCGGTGCTGGGCGACGTGGCTGGGCATCTGCCCGTGCTGTGGCAGCGCCAGCTGCGCGTGGCGCCGATGGACCTGGCGGGCGACAAGCTCGACACCTACCGCCGTTCCTACGCCAAGCTGCTGGCGTTGACGCGCGACATGCACCGCGCCGGCGTGCCGCTGGTGGCGGGCACCGACGGCACGGCCGGCCTGGGTCTGCACCGCGAGCTGGCGCTGTACGTGAAGGCGGGCATTCCGGCGCCCGAGGTGCTGCGCATCGCGACCTGGAACGGTGCGCGGGTGGCGGGCGCCAGCGCCGAGCGTGGCCGCATCGCGCGTGGCTATGCAGCCGACCTGCTGCTCGTCGAGGGCGACCCGTCCCAGGACATCGAGGCGCTGCGCCGTRCCAGCCTCGTCATTCAGGGCCGCGTGGCCTATGCGCCGGCCGAGCTTTATGAAGCCATGGGCTTCAAGCCTTTCGTGGCCGCACCGGGCATGTTGGTGCGGCCGCGGCCTTGAACTAGGGGGGCGTGTCCGGATCTGCCGGCGCGGCCCGTCCTGAAGAAGGCGGGGCACTCGCGCCGCCACCTCAACCTGCTGGGAGCTCCTGATGATCCAAACCCAAATGCGCCGTGTTCCGGCCGCCCTGCTGGCTGCGCTGGCGCTGCTGAGCGGCCCCGCCCGGGCCGAATTCTTCAATGCAGACACCGGGCTGACCACGCCAGACCTCACCGTCGACTTCGAATCGGTTGCGCTGAGGGCGAGCGAGGTCGTGTCCGATCAGTTCGTCAACCTCGGCCTGAAGTTCGATTCCGCTTTCGCCAACGCCGACATGAATCCGGCGTTTGTGCATTTCAGCGGCAACCGTGTGAGCAACTTCCGGTCGAATGTGGGTGCCTCGACCGACTTCGCGATCCATTTCGTCAAGCCCGTTTCAGCCGCAGCCTTCGCGATGGTGACGGCGGACAACGGCGTCTCGACTTTTGACGCCTACTTCCATGGTGGCTGGGTCGAATCTGCCGCCGCACCCTCATCGCTGACGGGCTCGACCAATATCTATGGTTTTCGCGACATCGTCTTTGACGAGCTGAGGATTCACACCAACACCACGGATCACGCGCTGCTGATCGACAACCTGCAATTCATCAACGCCCCGGCACCCGAGCCGGCGAGCGCGGGCCTGCTGATGGCCGGCCTGGGCCTGCTGATGGGGCTGAAACGCCGGCCCCGCGCTGAGCCGCGCTAAGCTTGCGCCGCGGGGCGCAGAGCCGAGAGTAAGGGCATCGTCAGTGACTCCTCGCACAGTGCGCGCCAAGCAGCCAGAACGAGGAGACACACGATGAGTACGCTCAACACCTACGCCCCCAGCCCGGAATGGGTCGCCAACGCCCATGTGAAGGGCGAAGCGGGCTATGCCGCTCTTGTGGCCGAAGCCGAGGCCGATTACGCCGGCTTCTGGGCCCGCCAGGCCCGCGAGCTGCTGAGCTGGCAGACGCCGTTCACCAAGACGCTCAACGACAGCGACGCGCCGTTCTTCAAGTGGTTCGAGGACGGCAAGCTCAATGTCTCCTACAACTGTCTGGACCGCCATGTCGAGGCCGGCAAGGGGGAGAAGACGGCATTGATATTCGAGGCCGATGACGGCACGGTCACTCGCGTCACCTACGCCGAGCTGCTGGCCAAGGTCAGCCAGCTCGCCAACGCGCTCAAGGGGCGCGGCATCCAGAAGGGCGACCGTGTCGTCATCTACATGCCGATGTCCGTCGAGGGCGTGGTGGCCATGCAGGCCTGTGCGCGCATCGGCGCGACGCACTCGGTCGTGTTTGGCGGCTTCTCGGCCCAGTCCCTGCGCGACCGCGTGCAGGACGCCGGCGCCGTGGCCATCATCTGCGCCGACGAGCAGGCCCGCGGCGGCAAGGCGCTGCCGCTCAAGGCCATCGTCGACGAGGCGCTGGACGGCGGCGCCTGCCCGACGCTGAAGGACGTCATCGTCTACAAGCGCACCGGCGGCAAGATCGCCTGGGTCGACGGCCGCGATGTGTGGCTGCACGACCTGATGTCGGCCGAGTCGACGAGCTGCGCGCCGGAGTGGGTCGAGGCCGAGCATCCGCTCTTCCTGCTGTACACGTCGGGCTCCACCGGCAAGCCCAAGGGCGTGCAGCACAGCACGGGCGGCTATCTGCTGCATGCGGCACTCACCACCAAGTGGACCTTCGACCTGAAGGACGACGACATCTTCTGGTGCACGGCCGACATCGGCTGGGTCACGGGCCACACCTACATCACCTACGGCCCGCTGGCCCTGGGTGGCACCGAGATCGTCTTCGAGGGCGTGCCCACCTACCCGGACGCCGGCCGCTTCTGGCAGATGATCGAGAAGCACAAGGTCACGATCTTCTACACGGCGCCCACGGCCATCCGCTCGCTGATCAAGGCCGCCGAGAGCAACCCCGCCGTGCATCCCGCGCGTTCCGACCTGAGCAGCCTGCGCCTGCTGGGCTCGGTGGGTGAGCCCATCAACCCGGCGGCTTGGGAGTGGTACTACGAGCATGTGGGCGGCAAGCGCTGCCCCATCGTCGACACCTTCTGGCAGACCGAGACCGGCGGCCACATGATCACGCCGCTGCCCGGCGTGACGACGCTGGTGCCGGGCTCCTGCACGCTGCCCTTCCCGGGCATCACGGCGGCCATCGTCGACGAGACCGGCAACGACGTGCCCAATGGCCAGGGTGGCATCCTGGTCGTCAAGAAGCCCTGGCCGAGCATGATCCGCACGATCTGGGGTGACCCGGAGCGCTTCAAGAAGAGCTACTACCCGGCCGAGCTCAAGGGCTACTACCTGGCCGGTGACGGCGCCATCCGCGACGCCGAAACGGGCTACTTCACCATCACCGGCCGCATCGACGACGTGCTGAACGTGTCCGGCCACCGCATGGGCACGATGGAGATCGAGTCGGCGCTTGTCAGCTGCACCGAACTGGTGGCCGAGGCGGCGGTGGTGGGCCGCCCGGACGACACGACCGGCGAGGCCATCTGCGCCTTCGTCGTGCTGAAGCGCCCGCGCCCGAGCGGCGACGAGGCCAAGGCGATTGCCAAGCAACTGCGCGACCACGTGGCCAAGGAGATCGGCCCCATCGCCAAGCCCAAGGACATCCGCTTCGGCGACAACCTGCCCAAGACGCGCTCGGGCAAGATCATGCGRCGCTTGTTGAGGTCGGTGGCCAAGGGGGAGACGGTGACGCAGGACACGTCGACATTGGAAAACCCAGCCATCCTGGAGCAACTGGGCCAGGCTTACTAGACTGGACCGGTTGCTCTAGGCCGCGCGAAGCGCGGTCGGCGCAGCCGATGGGCTGGGTTTGGGGCTTGCTCATATCGCTTGCGATGTGAGCGAGCACCAAAATCCCGCAATCCTGGAACAGCTCGGGCAGGCTTATTGATCGCCGGGTTCGGGGTTCACTCATATCGCTTGCGATGTGAGCGAGCACCAAAATCCCGCCATCCTTGAGCACTTGGGTCAGGCTGACCGAGGTGTGCCGAGGGCATGACCTGCGTCTTGCCCGACGCCTCACTAAGGACTCGCCTCAGGCCCCAAGTTCTAGGGGGTGGTGATCCCTTCTGCGGGCTTAGTGCGGTTGAACGTGTGCAGACGCCCATCAACCCCGACCCGGAGCTTCAAGCCATGTCTTCACCCCGCTATTTCCTGTGCTTGGCACTGGCCGGCCTGGCCAGCAGTGTGCAAGCCGCCCCGAGGCACCAAGACGTCACCGGCCCCGGTGGCTTCATGAGTTCCTGCGCTGCGCCGTCGAGTCCCGGCGCGCCGAGAACGGCAGGTACCGACTTCACCGGCGGCTTCGCGTCCGGCCACTGCACGGTGGCCTACTTCACCGGCAACAGCAGCGCCACCACGAGCGACAGCTACAGCAGCGGCAACATCAGCAACTCGACCTGGGGTTCGGTGGGCATCGGCCACATCCACATGCGTTCAGACAACAACTCGCCCAACAACGCCCTCTTTGCCGTGGCGGGGTCCAACGGCGGCTTCGAGGACAAGCTGACCCTGCAATGGGCCGGGCATACGGGGCAGACGGTCTACATGCTGGTCGACATGTCCATCGACGGCACCCTGGCCGCCGCGGGCTTTGCCGGGCGCAGCCAGATCCAGGTGACCGGTTACATGAACACCTTTGAGTTGTCCTCGTCCAACCCGGGCTACAGCCGGGGCAACTCCGATCTCTTCGCCACCGACCGCCAGCGCGTGGCCTGGGGTGTGGCCAGTTCGCCCGCCACCTCGCGCGTGGTCGACGGGCACTGGACCTTCAGCGTGCCGGTGGTGGTGGGCACGGCCTTCGACCTGGGCATCTACGCCCGCGCCGAGTCGGGTCAGCGCAGCTTCAGCGCGGTGTCGGGCAACTCGAACAGCCAGCTTGATTTCTCCAGCAGCGTGCTGGTGCAGGGCGTGACCGGCCTGCTGGTGGGCGGCAGTTTGGTCACCGATGGCTACACGCTCAGCGCGGCCAGCGGGCTGGACTGGACAACGGCGCTGCCCGTGCCCGAGCCGGGGAGCGCCCTGCTTCTCGCGGCTGGACTCGGGTTGCTCTGCTTGCGCCGTCTGCGCAGGGACTGCCGATAGCGCCGCAAACCGTGCGGTCAGGCCCCGGGCACTGCGGACCCCTGCTTGACGCCCTTGGCTTCGGTCTCCTGCAACTGTGACAGGACCTGGCGTTCTCGCAGGGTGACTGGAGCGGGCAGCAGAGCGCTGCCCTCGCGAGCCAGGCGTGCGGCCTCCTGCGGGCGGGTCGACAGGCTCAGGCGGGCCAGGCCGGCCAGGGCGCGGGCCTTCTGCAACTGCCTGGAACGCGGCGGTGTCGCGGAGTCTGCACGGGCGGTTTCAAGCACCCTGCGGAACTGTTCCGATGCTGCGGCATCGCCTTGCCGTGCCAGGACTTCGGCCAGCACCAACCGGGCCTGCCTCGCCAGCAGGGTGTCGCTGCCCGCAGCCTCGTAGATCGCTGCGGCGCGCTCGGCCGCCTGGCGCGCCAGCGCGGGCTGCCCGGCTTGCCGCTCGGCCTCGGCCAGGAGCATCCGGTTGGCGGCGTAGCTCGAACCCGTGGCGTCGGCCGGCCAGCGTGCGGCCAATTGGCGTGCGGCGACCAGGGCGGCAGCCGCGTTGCCATCGGCCAGGTCGAGTGCCACCTGGGCCGACAGGACGCGATCGCTCAGGGTTCGGCCGGGCTCACCCGTCGGGTGGTGCTGCGCCAGCGCCAGCGCCTCGCGCAGCTCCGCCCTGGCCGCTTCGGGCTGGCCCAGCTCATGGCGCGCCCGCGCGGCATTGACGAGCACGACCACGCGGTCCGGGTTGCGGCCGCTGTCGGTGCGCTGCATGAGGGAGAGCGCCCGGTCGTAGGCTGCCAGCGCTTGTTCCATCTCGCCCCGGCGGGTTTGCAGGTCGCCCAGGTAGAGCTGCAGCAGCGCCTCGGCCTGCTCCGGGTGCTCGGCACTGGGCGTGAGCGCAAGCGCCTTCGTCAGGGCGGCCTGCGCCGCATCGAACTGGTCGCGCATCGAGTGCACGTTGGCCTGCCACTGCAGGGCGAAGGCGTGGGTGGCGTCGTGGGGCCGGTGTTGACGGCAGGCGAGTTCGGCGCGCTCAAACAGGCTCAATGCAAGTTCGTACTGGTCGGTGCGATAGGCGTTCACGCCGCGCATCCACAGCGCAAAGGGGTAGCTCTCGGTGTGTTGCTGGCCGATCCTCTCCATCAGGGCAATGGCGTCGTCGTAGAGCTGGTTGGATTCAGCGCGCCGCCCCAGCTTGGGCAGGTTGGTGGCGCGCTCGACCAGGGCGTAGACGTACTTCTCACTGGTCGCGCCGAAATGCTGCTTGGCCAGTTCGAGCGCTTTGAGCTGCAGGGGCTCGGCCTGCGCATGCAGGCCGTTGATGCGCTGCAGTTCCCCGAGCGCGGTCAGCAGTTCCAGGCGTGCCTCCGGGTCGATCTTGAGGTCGTCCTTGAGCAGTTCGGCGCCACCGCTTTCGATCAGCTGCAGCACGGTGGTCGCGGCACCGTTGGCCTGGGTTCGCTGGCCGATCTGCGCCGTGTTGAAGGACTTGAGGAGGAAGTCCTTGATGGCCGTGGCCTTGGCGGCCTCGGTTTGCGCCAGCACGGCCTGACGCCGGGCCCTGTCGGCCTGCCAGAGTGTGGCGCCGACGCCGGCCGCCAGCGCCGACGCCAGCAGCACGCTGCCGGCCACGGCGAGTCGGTTGCGGCGCACGAAGCGTGCGGCCCGGTAGCGCCAATCCCCGGCCCGGGCGCTGACCGGTTCGTGGCGCAGGTAGCGTTGCACATCCTCGGCCAGGGCCTGCACCGAGGGGTAGCGCGCGCCGGGTTGCTTGCGCAGGGCGCGCGCCGTGATGAAGGCCAGATCGCTGCGCAGGGCCCGGGCCAGCTGGGCTGCTGAAGTGCCCCGCGCCGCAGCGGCCTGCACGCTGGGCTGAGCCCGGGAAAGCGACAGGGGTTCGGCCTCGACGATGTCGCGTACCCACTGCGCCGGCGTGCTGTCGGTGCCGGCATAGGGGCGCTGGCCGCTGAGCAACTGGAACAGCAGCACACCCAGGGCATAGACGTCGGTGGCCGTGCTGATGGCGCCGCCGGTGAGTTGCTCGGGTGCGGCGTAGGCGGGTGTCAGGCCCGCGGCGGCGGCCCGGGTGAGGTCGCTGTCGGAACTCGTGTCGTCGGCCAGCAGCTTGGCGACGCCGAAGTCGAGCAGCTTGACCTGGCCGTCCTCGCTCACCAGCAGGTTGGCGGGCTTGAGGTCGCGGTGCACCACCAGGTGGGCATGCGCGTACGCCACGGCCTCGCAGACCTGCAGGAAGAGCGCGAGCCGCTGTGCCAGACCGACGCGACGGACGTCACACCAGTCATCAATCTGAGCGCCGGCCACGTATTCCAGCACCAGATAGCGTGCGCCGTCCGGCTGCACACCGGCATCCAACAGGCGCGCGATGTGTGGATGCCCAAGCCTCGCGAGCAGCTCGCCCTCCCGGGCGAAGCGGGCGCGTTGCGCGGGCGTGGTGGCGCGGGCATGCAACAGCTTGATCGCTGCATGGGCGTCGTAGAGCCCGTCACTGCGTTCGGCCAGCCAGACCTCGCCCATGCCGCCGCTGCCAATCGGCCCCAGCAGCTTCCAGGGACCGAGGCGCTGCCCGGCATGGGCCTGCACCGCCGGCGGCTTGACCTCGGGCATGAACTGCTGCATCTCGGCAGACGCGTCGGCAGCAATCAGCGCGAGCAGTTTTTGGTGCTGCACCGTGTCGGCCTGGGCCTGCGCCAACAGCTCGGCCCGTTCGCTGGCATCGGCGTCGAGCCAGGCGTCGAACAAGGCCATGGCGTCGCGCCAGGGCCCGATGCTGGCGCGTTCGGTGTTCATCCCCTGAGTTGCTCGAACAGGAAGGCGCGCGCCCGGCGCCAGTCGCGCTTGACGGTCGGGACTGAGACGCCCAGCAAATCGGCAATCTCGTCCTGGGTCATGCCGCCGTAGAAGCGCATCTCGACCACCCGGTGGGCGCGCTCGTCGATGGCCGCGAGTGCGTTCAAGGCCTCGTCGAGGCGAATCGGGTCCATGCCTTGCGCAGCCTGCGACGATGGCGAGGTCACCGGCTCGCCCTCGGGTGTCGCGGCGAACTCCAGCAGGGCCGACGTGTTCAGCGTCACCTCGGCCACCCCGCCACCGCGCTTGTCGGCATGGCGGCGGCGCAACTGATCCACCACCACGCTTCGCATGACGCGGCTGGCTAGGGCGAAAAACTGCGCGCGATAGGCCGGCACCACCATGCCGCGTGTGCGCAGCCACAGCTCGTGGATGAGCGCGGGCGGGTCCAGGGTGACGGGGCCCACTGCGTGCAAATGGCGCCGGGCAAGCCGGCTCAGCTCAGGGTAGAGCAGGCTGTAGAGCTGGTCGGCGGCGCCGGGCTCGCCCGCCGCCACACCGCGCAGCAGTTCAGTGACCTCAGCCATGTGCCAATGCGACTTGCATCGCGCAAGTTTCGCATCGGCGGGCTGTGGCCGCGAGGGCCTTTGCCCGGCTCAGCGGCGACGCCGCAGCTTCAGAGCCAGCAGACCCAGACCACCCAACGACAGGGCTACGCTGCCCGGCTCCGGCACCGCCGACACATTGAGCGCCTGGTCGAGGTGGATCTTCAGAAACTCGGTGTTGTCCGAACCCAGGTTGCGGCCGCCCGTGCCGGGGTAGTTGTTGTCATTGGCGACCAGCAGGGTGTGGGCGTCCAGGATGAGCACACTCTCGATGGTCGTGAACGGAAAGGTGAAGGCGCTGCTGCCGTCGCCGTTCAGATCATGCGGGTCGGCGATGTTCATCAGGTCGATGACCTCGCTCTTGACGAGGTTGCCGCTGCCGTCCAACTGGTTCAGGTCGACCTTGAAGATCTTCTTGAACGGCGTGCCGCCGCTGGTGGCCGTAGCGCCGTTGCGCTCGATGATGAGGAACTCGTGGTCGTTGATGGCCGTCATGTCACCGATGTTGGTGCCGGCGCCGTCGAGCTTGTAGTTCCATTGCTGGCCGGTGTAGCTCTCGGCATTCACGTCAAAGGCGTTGATGCGCAGCGTCTTCGCCGGGTCGCCCGTGACCGTGCCTTCCAGCAGCGTGTAGAGGCGGTCGCCGTTCGGGTTGATGGCCATGCCTTCGAAGCCGTTGGAGCGGCCCAGCGTCGCGCCGATGGTGCCGTTCACGACCGCCTCGTTCTGCGGCGACGCCACGCCCAGCATGCCAATCTCGCGGCGCAGCACTTCGCCCTTGGCGTTGGTCTTGATCAGGTAGGGACCGAACTCATCGCCAAACCACAGGTTGCCGTTCTTGTCCTTGCGCACCGACTCGATGTCCAGGTCGGCGCCGGTCAGCTGGCGGCCGCTGCGGATGCTGGGGTCGACCAGCGGGTTGGCTGCCGTGTTGTAGTAGCGCGTGTAGTCGGCCTGGATCTTCAGCGACAGCAACTGGTTTGGATCGGACAGCGTGACGTAGCTGCCAGACGTGAAACCGCCCATGCTGGCGCCGCTGTTGAAGTTGGCGGCCGAGACCGTACCGGTGCCGCCCGTGGCCGTCTTGAAGTTGGGTGTGACGGCGTACATGCGCAGCAGTGCGTCGGCCGAGTTTTCCTTGGCGCCGAAGCCGTTGTCGGGCATGAAGAGGTAGGTGCCAGCGGCAGGGCCGGCCAGTACGGCGGAGAAACCTTGCACGGATTGCTTGTTCAGCAGCGGCAGCGAGTTACCTCCGGCGCCGCTGGCGAACTGGCCGGTGGTCGGACCTTCGGCGAAGGTGTTGGCCGGCATCAGGGCCCAGCCTTCCAGCGTGGCCGAGGCGGCCTGGGCAGTGCTGGCGGCGAACAGGGCAAGGACGGTCGTCGCGAGCGCGGCGGGCTTCAGTGGGCAAATGGAGTTCATGGGCGATGCCGTGGCTGCGCGCAGAACAGCCTGCGCGGCGCGGATTCTTGGCAGCCGCCGTGACGCGCCAGTGACGCGTCGCACCACCCGGAAAGCAGAACAGGCCCCGCAGGGCCTGTTTTCAAAAGGGTGACGGCCTTATTTGACCGTCAACACCCACTTGGCCAGCGTCTCGGCCTCGGCCGGGCTGACCTGGGTGTTGGCTGGCATGGGCACGGGGCCCCAGACGCCGGAGCCGCCCTTCTGGATCTTCTCGGCCAGCTTCTTGTAGGCGTCCTTGTCCTTGGCGTACTTGGCCGCCACGTCCTTGTAGGCCGGGCCGACGAGCTTCTTGTCCAGCGCATGGCAGGMCATGCAGTTCTTTTTCTGCGCCAGCTCCTGGGTGGCGAAGGCGGCGGGAGCGACGACGAGGGCGAGGCTGAGGATCAGAGCATTCTTCATGCGAACCTTTCGGGGCGTTGGAC
>NZ_JBFULE010000061.1:0-15703 GCF_056400485.1 Roseateles sp. P5_B10 | reverse complement strand
CCTTGAAACGTATCGAGGCGGCCGATGTCGTCCTCGCCGACGACCTCATCGACCCACGCGTGCTGGCCCTTGTGAAGGGCCGACTGCTACGCGTCGGCAAGCGCGGCGGCTGCATCAGTACCGACCAGCACTTCATCCACGCGCTGATGATTCGCGAGGCCCGCGCCGGCCACCGCGTCGTGCGCCTCAAGGGCGGTGACCCCTTCGTCTTCGGTCGTGGCGGCGAGGAGGTCGACGCGCTGCGCGAGGCCGGCCTCGACGTCGAAGTGGTCAGCGGCCTGACCAGCGGTATCGCCGGCCCCGCCGCCGTCGGCATCCCGGTGACGGACCGTCGCGCCTCGCCCGGCGTCATCCTCGTCACCGGCCACCCCGGCGAAGGACGTGCCGAGCCCGACTGGGCAGCCCTGGCCCGCACGGGCCTGACCCTGGTCATCTATATGGGTGTGGCCCGCGCGGCCGACATCACGGCCAAGTTGCTGGGTGCCGGTCTGCGCCCGGATCTGCCGGCCGCCATCGTCAGCGCGGCGCACACGGCACAACAGCGCCACGCGGTGACGACGCTGGCCGAGCTGCCCGACTGCATCGAGCGCGAGGGGTTGAAGAGCCCGGCTTTATTGGTGATCGGCGAGGTGGCTGCGCATGCGGCGCTCGATGCGGTGCAGCATGGCCAACGCAAGGTCGGCTGAGGAGCCCGCTCGGCACTGATCCCGACCGCGGCGAGAGCAGCTCCAGGCTGAACGCTGCCACCCAGATTTCGCGACCTGATGGTCGCTGTCGGCGGCAACGGTCATTGAACGGGTTGCCGACTGAGCGACTGCCGGACCACCGGGACCGGCCATTCACCGACGCTCGCGCTTGAGACGACCGTGACCCGGGGCGCCGGGTGGGTCAACGACAGCTATCGTGGTCGACGAGCTGGCGGAACCGACCCGAACCGGAGTTCGCACCAGGCCCGTTGAGGGCCGTAAAGCTGGCATTCAACGTTCGCGGTTAGCGGGCGGCGCAGCCGTCCAAGACGTGGATGTGACACTGCGGCCGCAAGCGTGCTTAGGCATCGCGCGCCGACTGGCGGGTTGCAATACTCTGCCCCGCGCGGGTGAGCCCCCTTTCCCGCCAGTGCCTGCCGCCATGCGCCGCCATGCGTTAGGGTGCGCGCCCAGACTGAACCGCCTACGAAGGAGACCCATGAGTACTGCCGGTGTGACACGTCGCAATTTTGTCCAAGGTGTCGGTGCCGTCGGGCTTGCCACGGCAGGCCATGCGGTGGCGGCTCAGTCCGATCAGCCGCTCTACAAGCAGGCGTCCGCAGGCGTGGCGGTGCGCGTCAAGGACCTGCTTTCCCGCATGACGCTGGAGGAGAAGGTGGCCCAGACCATGTGCATCTGGATCGGCAAGAACCGCGTGCAGAACGAACGCGGCGACTTCGACGCGGCGCAGGCCGCGCAGGCGCTGCCGCACGGCTTGGGCATGCTGGCCCGCCCGAGTGACCGCAAGGGCGTGGACAACACCAACGCCGGCGCAGATGCCAATATGGCCAACCGCACGGCGGCCGAGACGGCGGCCTATGTCAATGCCGCCCAGGCCTGGGCCGTGCAACGCACGCGGCTGGGCATTCCGCTGTTCATGCACGAGGAAAGCCTGCATGGCTACGCTGCGCGCGACGCGACCTGCTTCCCGCAGGCGATCGGCCTGGCGTCCTCCTTCGACCCGGCGCTGATCGAGCGGATCTATTCGGTCTGCGCGCGGGAGATGCGGGCGCGGGGTGCCAACCTCGCCTTGGCGCCGGTCGTCGATGTCTGCCGCGATCCGCGCTGGGGGCGTGTCGAGGAAACCTTGGGCGAAGACCCCTACCTGACGGGCGTGCTGGGCAAGGCGGCCGTCATTGGCTTCTCCGGCACAGAGCGCAAGCTGGCGCCGGCCAAGGTGATGGCGACGCTCAAGCACATGACCGGCCATGGCCAGCCCGAGCGCGGCATCAACACCGCGCCGGCGCAGATCTCCGAGCGGGTGCTGCGCGAAGTCTTCTTCCCGCCGTTCGAGAAGATCATCCGCGAGACGCCCATCGCGGCCGTCATGCCGTCGTACAACGAGATCGACGGCATCCCTTCACATGCCAGCCCGTGGCTGCTGAAGACCATCCTGCGCGGCGAATGGGGCTTCAAGGGCCTGACGGTCTCGGACTACTTCGCGATCGGGGATCTGGTGTCGCGCCACCGGCTGGTGCCTGACATGAAGGAGGCGGCTTATCGCGCCTTCACCGCCGGAGTCGACATAGAAACGCCGGACGAGGGTGGCTTCCCCCAACTTGTCGGCCTTGTGAAGACCGGCCGCATCAAGGAGGCCGAGATCGACGTGGTCGTGCGTCGCATCCTGGAGCTGAAGTTCCTCGCCGGACTGTTCGAAGACCCCTACGTCGACGCCGGCAAGGCGGACGGCCTGACCGCCACACCGGACGCGGTGGCCCTGGCGCGCGAAGCGGCGGTGCGGTCGGTCGTGCTGCTGAAGAACGACGGGGTGCTGCCGCTCGACGGCAAAGAGGTCGGCAAGCTGCTGCTGCTGGGCACGCATGCCAAGGACACGCCCATCGGCGGCTACTCCGACATTCCCCGCCATGTGGTGTCCATCCACGACGCACTGGCCAGCGAAGCGAAGTCGCAGGGCTTCGCCTTCGAGTACCGGGAAGCCGTGCGCTTGACCGAGAAGCGCGAGTGGACGGAAGACGAAGTGCGTTTCATCGCCCCGGCGGTCAATGCCCGCCTGATCGCGGAGGCCGTCGAGGCGGCCAAGGCGGCAGACACGATCGTGATGGTGCTGGGCGACAACGAACAGACCACCCGCGAGGCGTGGTCGGACACCCATYTGGGCGACCGCGACTCGCTGGAACTGATCGGCCAGCAGAACGACCTGGCGGCCGCCATCTTCGCGTTGAACAAGCCGACGGTCGTCTTCCTCCTCAACGGCAAACCGCTGGCGATCAACCTGCTGCAGGCCAAGGCCAGCGCCATCATCGAAGGCTGGTACCTCGGCCAGGAAACCGGCCACGCGGTGGCCGACATCCTGTTCGGCCGCGCCAACCCGGGCGGCAAGCTGCCGATCAGCTTCCCCCGCAACGTGGGGCAACTGCCCGTGTACTACAACGCCAAGCCAACGGCCAGCCGCGGCTACCTCGGCGCTGATAACACACCGCTCTATCCCTTCGGTTTCGGTCTCAGCTACACGACGTTCACCCTGTCGGAGCCGCGCCTGTCCAAGGCAACCATCGGGTCGGCGGACAGCGTGACGGTCTCGGTGGACGTCACCAATACCGGCAAGCGCGCGGGCGACGAGGTGGTGCAGCTGTACATCCGCGACGACATTTCTTCAGTGACCCGGCCCGTCAAGGAACTCAAGGGCTTCGCGCGGGTCACGCTAGCTCCGGGCGAGAAGCGGACCGTCACCCTCACGATCACGCCAGCAGAACTCCAGTTCTACGGCATGGACATGAAGCGCGTCGTCGAGCCCGGCAGCTTCACCATCATGGCCGGCCCCAACAGCGTCGACCTGAAGACCACCACGTTGACGGTTGCTGCGGCCTGAACGACATGACGCCATCACTCTCGCTTTCCGTGCTCGCCACGACGTTGCTGGCGACGACGGCTTCCTTCGCCGGCACCTACCAGCAAACGCCCACGGGCGTGGTGGTGAAGCCCGATATGGGCAGCGTGAAGGAGCTTCGCCTCAACGCCATCACCGAATCAATCATCCAGGTCATCGGCGTCGATGATCCGGCGCGTCCGCAACTCGAGTCGCTGATGGCCGTTGCGAAACCAAGCGGGCGCTTCACCGTGAAGGCCGGCCCCGACGCGGTGACGCTCGATGCAGGCAAGGCGTCGGCGCAGGTGTCGCTGAAGGACGGCCGGGTCACCTTCCTTGACGCCAAGGGTGTCGCCGTGCTGACGACTGAGCGGGCCGACCTCCAGCCGGTCATGGTCGAGGGCCGGTCGTTTGTGGCGCCTTCCGCTCAGTTCAACCGGAGCACGACCGAGGCGTTCTACGGCCTGGGGCAGCACCAGAACGCGCAGATGGACTTGAACGGCGAGGATGTCGAGCTGCGCCAGCACAACATGGACATCGCCATCCCGTTCGTCGTGTCCGACAGGAACTACGGCGTGCTCTGGGACAACGCCTCCATCACGCGCTTCGGCAACCCGCAGCGCTTCGGGCTGGCCAGCCGTGACCTGAAGCTCACCGCGCTGGACGGCTCCAGCGGCCTGACCGCGAAGTACTACGTCGACGATCAACTCGTCCTGACCCGCGTGGAGCCCGACATCCGCTATCAGTTCCTCAGCGATGTCCGCAACTACTGGCCCACGGACGCCGCGCTGAGCAAGGCCGCCACCCGCGGCAGGAAGGTCAGGGTCGTCTGGGAGGGCACGGCCACTTCCGACAAGCCGGGGCTGCACAAGATGCGCCTGTTCGCTTCGGACTACGTGACGCTGAAGGTCGACGGCAAGACCCTCTTCGACCATGGCATCTGGCGCGCGAATTGGAACGGCTGGTACAACAATTTCGAGCAGCCGTTCAGCCCAGGCAAGCCGGTCAGCCTGCATGTCGAATGGCGGCCGACGAGCGGTCTCATCTCGCTGCACCACTCCGACCCCGAGCCGGCCGCCGACAGGCATTCGCTGCGCTTTGCGTCCGAAGCCGGCACCGGCCTGAGCTACTACTTCATCGGCGCCGATTCCATCCAGGGCGTCATCCGCGGCTACCACCAGGTCACCGGCATCCCGCCGATGATGCCGAAATGGGCCTACGGCTTCTGGCAGTCCCGCCAGCGCTACCGCACCCAGGCCGAGTTGCTCGGCGTGCTCAAGACCTACCGCGCCAACCGCTGGCCCATCGACAACATCGTGCAGGACTGGTTCTACTGGCCGGAGGACCAGTGGGGCAGCCATGCCTTCGATGCGGCACGCTTCCCCGATCCCAAGGGCATGGTCGATGAAGTGCATCGCCAGCACGCCAGGATCATGATTTCGATCTGGGGCAAGTTCTATCCCAACACCGCCAACTACAAGGAACTGGACGCGAAGGGCTATATGTGGCGCCGCAATGTCGAACTGGGCATGAAGGATTGGGTCGGCGCGGGCCATCTCAACAGCCACTTTTCGCCCTACAACCAGGAAGCGCGGGACATCTTCTACCGCCAGATGAAGAAGCCCCTGGTCGACCTCGGCTTCGATGCCTGGTGGATGGACAACACCGAACCCGACGTGCGCTCCAACGCCAGCCCGGAAGAACTCGCCGAACTGATCACGCCGACGCAGATGGGGCCGGGTGCGCTGGTGACCAACGCCTACTCCACCATGAGCACCCAGGCCGTTCACGACGGCCTGCAGCGGGACCGCCCGGACGTGCGCCATTTCATCCTGACCCGCTCCGGCTTCGCGGGCGTGCAGCGAAACGCGGCGGCCGTGTGGTCGGGGGATGTCGTCGGCACCTGGGACAACCTGTACAAGCAGATCTCGGCAGGAGTGCAGACCGGGTTTTCAGGCGTGCCCAACTGGACGCACGACATCGGCGGCTATTCCCAGGAAGCCCGGTTCCAGGACAAGTCGGTCGCGGGGCTTCAGGAGAACCGCGTGGCAGGCGGCGTGCGTACCGCCGAAGACCTGAAGGAGTGGCAGGAGCTGAATCAGCGCTGGTGGCAGTTCGGCACCTTGTCACCCTTGATGCGCAGCCACGGCGAAGGCGTGAAGCGCGAGATCCACGAGATCTCGCCCGAGGGGTCCGCCATGCGGGCCAACTTGGTGTGGTTCCTGGAGCTGCGCTACCGATTGATGCCCTATATCTACACGGCCGCCGCTGACAGCCACTACGAGGGCGCACCCATCATGCGCGGCCTGGCACTCGACTTCCCGGCAGACGCCACGGCCAAGAAGATCGCCGACCAATACCTGTTCGGCAAATCGATGCTGGTGGCGCCGGTGACGCGGTATGGCGCGACGTCCCGCACGGTCTACTTCCCTGGCACGTCGACCTGGTACGACATCTGGACGGGTGAGACGGTCAAGGGGGGCCAGACGCGAACTGTGGCCGCCCCGCTGGACCAGATACCTCTCTTCGTCAAGGCGGGCGCCATCGTGCCGATGGGGCCCGCCACGCAATATGTGGACGAGAAGCCCGACGCGCCGTTGACCATCCACGTCTATACCGGTGCCGATGGAAGCTACAGCCTCTACGAAGACGACGGCATCTCAAACTCGTACCAGGCCGGCCAGTACACGCGCATCCCGTTTGTCTATGACGACAAGCGCGCCGAAGTCACCATCGGGCCGCGCTCCGGGGGCTATGCGGGCATGGTGACGAAGAGAACCTTCAACATCCGCTTCCTCAAGCCCGGCGACCGCACCGTCGACTTCGATGCGCCTGCTATTCCCGTGACCTATTCAGGAGACCGTATCGTCATCAAGGCGCTGTAAGGGCACCGTCGGCGAATGGGAACACGGCAGAAGGCGCCGCGTCACGGCTTGAACAGATCGACGCGATTTGTGATGAGGCCAACGATGCCGAGCGGCGACCGATCGCTTGATCGACGGCCAAGCAAGCGTTAGAGCGACGGAAAGCGAATCGCACCTTCCGCGGGTAACTTGTACATGCACGCAACGAATAGCGGGCTGACGAGCCAGCCGTTCAGCCAGGAACATACCGATGGCAGGTTCAGCGTTGCAAACCATCCCGGCTCCACCGAGGCGAACTGGCGGACGAAGGGCAACACTGCCAAGTCGGTGGCGCATGGCGTGGCGCCGCCCAGGCAGGGCGCGCTTTGCAGCCGTGCCTCTAGCGGTCGCAGAAGCACATCCAGCGCCCTGTCGCGGTGTGCGTCTGGCGTGAGGGTCTCACTCGCGTAGCGCTGGGGGTACTTCCAGCGGTCCAGGTGATGCTTGAAGTCGCCGTCGTTTCGCTGTACCAGGTCAAGGTTCGCAGGCGACTGCGCCCGCGCCCACCAGCCCTGCGCATCGGGCGCAGCCAGTGCCCAGCGCATGATGTCCCAACTCTCCTCGATCACGCTGCCATCGGGCAACTGCAGCACTGGTACCGTAGCCTTGGGCGATAGGGCCAGCAAGCTTGCTGGCTTGTCGCGCAAGCTGACCTCCACCGCCTCGAAGGCCCGCCCGGCCTGCAGCAGTGCCATCCGTGCTCGCATGGCGTAGGGGCAGCGGCGAAAGGTGTAGAGCCGCGGCAACTGTGGACCTGGGGTGGTGAGTGGTGCGTGCGGTGTCAGGGTCGATGCGTGCATGGGTGAGGTCTGTGCAGCTACGCACGTCGATCTGGATCGCAGCCCCAGGTCACTGGAGGCAGGGTGGCCAATGGTCGCACCGCGGGGCCTCGCCAGCGGCCCGTGACCAGCATCATTCGACCAAGGCCGAAGTGTGGCTGCAGTCAACAGAAGCCTCGAAAGCTGGTGGAGCCCTTCACAATCACGATCCGCGCCCGCTTGTTCGAGATGTCTACCTTTCATCATGGATAAATTCTTGCTGCAGCAGCAGGTGTTGGAACGGCTCGCCGAAGACCTGCTGCAAGCCGAACAGGCAGCGCGGGCGGCCCATGAAACGGCAACTCACGAAGAAAATATCGCCGAGAACAAATACGACACGTTGGGTCTGGAAGCGGCCTACCTGGCCACCGGCCAAGCTCGTCGCGCCGAAGCCATCCGCCAGGCGATGGCCAATTGGCGCCAATTCCGCCCGCGCCCCTACGACGCCAGCAAAGGCATACAGCTCGGCGCGCTGGTTTGCCTGGTCGATGCCGACGACAAGCAGCAACAGCTCTTTCTCGGCCCGGCTGGGGGCAGCATGAAGTTGGTCAGCGGCGCTCAGACCATTCAGGTCATCAGCAGCGAATCCCCGTTGGGCAAGGCCATGCTGGGCAAATGTGAGGGTGACGAGGTGTCGATACAGGCGGCTCTGATCCGACAGCGGTTTGAGGTGCTGCGGGTTCATTGAGCCGCAAGCAAGTTCACGGCGGCTTGATCAGAAATCAATCGCCCCAACCCCTTCAGGAAGCTCCGCACAACTCCTGGCGCGTTCGGGCTCTCGGCCTCGCGCACATCAATTCACTTCGGTGGCACTGACTGCAAGGCTTGTCAGAGGTTGCCGTCATCGGCTCACCCGTCGACGCGGCAGCAGCGACGCCCGCTTGCCGGCAGTCCCGGTCAGCTCAGCTTGAAGCTGCTCACCAGCCCCGCCAGCCGCACGGCCTGTTCCTTCAGCGACTGAGCCGCCGCGGCGGACTCTTCCACCAGCGCTGCGTTCTGCTGCGTCATCTGGTCCAGCTCCGTCACGGTGCCGTTGACCTGGCGCAGCCCCTGGCTCTGCTCGACGGCGGCGGCGCTGATCTCGCCAATGATGTCGGTCACACGCTGCACGGAGCCGACGATGTCGGTCATGGTCGTGCCGGCGTCGTTGACGAGATGCGTGCCGGCTTCGACGCGCTCGACGCTGGCGCCGATCAGCGCCTTGATCTCGCGGGCCGCTTCCGCAGAGCGCTGGGCCAGCGAGCGCACCTCGCCGGCGACGACCGCGAAGCCGCGGCCCTGCTCGCCCGCGCGGGCCGCCTCCACCGCGGCGTTCAGCGCCAGGATGTTGGTCTGGAAGGCAATGCCGTCGATGGTGCCGATGATGTCGGCGATCTTGCGGCTGGCGTTGTTGATCTCACCCATGGTGCTGACGACGCGCGACACGACCTCGCCACCGCGGCCGGCCGTCTCGGCCGCCGCGCCGGCGAGCTGCTTGGCCGTCATGGCCGAGTCGGCGCTCTGACTGACGGTACCGGTCAACTGCGTCATCGAGCTGGAGGCCTGCTGAAGGTTGGACGCCGTCTGCTCGGTGCGCTGCGACAGGTCCATATTGCCGCTGGCCACCTCGCTGGAGGCGACCTGGATGCTCTCGGCCGATTCGCGCACCTGGCCGACGATCTCGGACAGCGACTTCTGCATGGCGGCCAGGGCCTGCATCATCTCGGCGGACTCGTCCGTGCCGCTGGCCTCGGGAGCACGCGACAGGTCACCGCCGGCCATGCGTTCGGCAAAGCGCTTGGCTGCCACCAGCGGGCCGATGATGGAGCGCGAGATCAGCACGGCCAGCGCGCCGCCCACGATGACGCAGACGACGAAGGCGACGATGAAGCCGACGAAGACGTTGCCCACCAGCTTGTCCACCGTCGCAAAGATGTCATCGCCGCGCTTCTTCAGGTCGGCCTCGATGTTGTTGAGCATGGACAGCGCCGGCTCATAGGCGACGTCCRCAGCCTTCATCTCCTCGAAGGCCGATTGGGCGTCGGCGAAACCATCTGCGCTGATCTTGTCGGCCACCGGCTTGACGGCCTTGCGGTAGTCGGCCATCAGCACACGGAACTTCGCCAGCGCCTCGCGACCCTTGTCTTCGGTCGTCATCTTGCCGAAGTCGTCCATCGCCTTGTCCAGGCCCGCCTGGGCGCCATCCCACTCCTTGCGGGCCCGCGCCATGCCTTCCTTGTTGAAGATGGAGGCCACCAGCGTCGATGTGGCCGTCTTGCTCTGCAACAGGTGGCCGCGGGCCGCAACGGTGATGTTGGACGTCGGGATGAGCTTCTGCGTGATGCCCTGGATGGCCTTCTGCGACTCGTTCAGGCCAAAGCCACCGACGGCCACCAGCAGCGCCGTCATCGCCAGGATGATGGCGAAGGCCAGCCAGAGGCGGGCTTGGATACGCAGGCGTCGCAGCATGGCGGTTCTCCTCGTGGGAAAGGGCGATCAGAAATAGCCGCTGATTGAAGCAGAAACCCGCACGGGCAGATACAAATGCGCTGGTAGGCTCGCGGCATCGTTCACGGCACAGCCCACCATGAGCTTTTTGGCCATCGACATCGGCAACACCCGGCTCAAGTGGGCCGTCTATGAAGACGGCGCCGAACCTGGCAGCCCGCCGACGCAGCACGGTGCCGTTTTCCTGGAGAACATCGACCGCCTCGCGGACGAGGCTTGGCAAGCCCTGGCCCCGCCGTCACGCATTCTGGGCAGCAACGTGGCCGGCGACGCGGTGCGCCGCCGTGTCGAGGAGCAGATGGAGCACTGGGACCTGGTGCCCCGCTGGGTCGTGCCCGCCGCCGAGGCGGCCGGTGTGAGAAACGGCTACGACCACCCGACGCGCCTGGGCGCCGACCGCTGGGTGGCCGTCATTGGCGCCCATGCGCACGCCAAGAAGCGCGGCTTCGAAGGCCCGGTGCTGGTGGTCATGGTGGGTACGGCGGTGACGGTGGACGCGCTGTCCACCGACGGCGAGTTCCTGGGCGGCCTCATCCTGCCCGGCCACGGCATCATGCTGCGCGCGCTGGAAGGCGGCACCGCCGGCCTGCGTGTGCCGACGGGCGAGGTGCGCGACTTCCCGACCAACACCAGCGACGCGCTGACGACGGGCGGCACCTTCGCCATCACCGGCGCCATCGAACGCATGTTCCGGCTGTTGGCCAAGCGCGAGGGTTGTGAGCCTCTGCTGCTGATGACGGGCGGCGCTGGCTGGAAGGTGGCCCCGGCGCTTGACGCGCCTCATGAGCTCATCGAAGGGTTGATCTTCGATGGGTTGCTGGCGATCGATTCGGCGCGGACTTGAGCCGCTCCACAAACTCGCGCGCCGAGCGCACGTCCGGGCGCTGGTAGAGCTTGCGGGTGTGGTCGACGACGGTGCTGGGCGCAATGTTCAGGCGCTGCGCGACCTCGGCCTGAGCCTGTCCTCGCAGCAGCCGCACCAAGGCGGGCCTAGTCACTGGGCAGCTCGCAGCCCTGCAGCAGGCGCTCGTTACCCAGCTCGCGCGGTTCGGAGCAGCGCAGCTCCACATAGGTCCAGCTCGGTGCCGCACCGTCGACCGCGTCCAGGCGCCGAGTGCTGAACTCGAAGCGGCCTCAGGGGCTGTCGATCAGGCGCTCACGGCCATTCAGCAGCAGCCAATTTGGCGGCATGACAAAAACTGGGCGACTGAAACAGCATGTCGACCACTTGGCTCGCAAGCAGCTTTCCAGCTTGGCTGTCACTCGGATAGTGCAATCCCGCCACTTCACGATTTCGCGCGATGTCTGCGGCGGCCGCCATCAATCGATCCGTCAAGCTCGGAAACAGTTGGGCGTAGAAATAAGCCAGCGCGTGAGCCTGCATCGAATGCCCACTCGGATAAGCTGGGTGAGCCGGATAGAAGTCGTCACCTTTCGGGAACATGCAGTTGAGGTCCTCGCAGCAAATGGCAGGGCGCCCGCGTGCAAACTTGCGCTTGAAGTAGAAGAGCGGAGCTCCCAAGTTGCACCATAACGTGACCAAGACTGCCTCAGTTTCCGGATGGCTAGCCAGCGGCCCCAAGACACGTTGAACGTCGCGCCATACGGCAGTGGCCTGCGCTCGAATCTGAGAATCCCTTGCCGGGCGTTCTTGTCGCAGCAGGCGCAAGTAAGCGCATTCAGCATGGCGCCGTGAAACTGGCGGGGGTGGCAACGCAATGCGAGCGCGCCAATCCGTCGCAAGGTCGGGCGCCGCAGCATTTGCGGCCTTGAGCAACTCTGGAGCCCATTCCTCGTCGGAAAAGGCGGCGCAATCAGGGCTGTTATCGCAAGTATGCATACCGCCTCCTAGATAGGTAGTCCTGCAACGGCCTGAATTAGATGTAGGGAATCTGCGTCTTTCGCCCAGTCCGGATTCTTACTTAGCCAATCTTCAGCATCTTTTGGCGTATCGACCCCCGGGGAAAAGGCAACATGCCTCCCCTGACTCACTTGAACGGACAAAGCCGTAGACACGCTCGCGAGCTTCGGCGGGCGATCAGCCGACTTCACCTCGATGGCTGATGCCTCGAGGGGTGTCTTGCTAGTGACCTTGACCCAGTAGTGAGATGCAAGGCGGACGAGTACAGCAGAACTCATGTGATAGCTCCTTCAAGTTGGTCAGAGAACGGGTGGACTAAGGAGTCAGGGGCGCCATTCGATGGTCATGTGACTCACAAGTTCCAACACAAGGCTAACAACTGGCAACATTCAGCGCTATGGCCACTAGGGTTAATGCTTTGGTTCTACCCCGCCGGCACCTGTTGGCTTTGCCTCTCGCCGCTTGTTCGCCGCCGACCACGTCGAACCTCGTCATCTTTATCGGTGACGGCTCCGCAGAGCTTTTCGAACCCTGGCAGAAATTTCGGCAGGCATGGGCCGAACAGCAGAGTTCAGACGCGATGCCAGCGCGGCTTGCCTACCTAGCGACGCCGCAGCAAGACCTGGCAGCAAAACGAGCCTTGATTGTTAAAGCAGCGTGGCAAAGTGCCGCCGTACTGGTGGCGCCTACCGGCAACTCGGCCTTGATGGCGGCAGCTGCCGGTCGTGGGTCGGTGGTGTTCGCCAGCTTCATCGATCCGATACGCGCGGGTTTGGCACGCTCTGATCGGCTACCCGGGGGACGGGTTACGGGGATTTCGTTGGCCGACTGGCTGGACGCCAAACGCCTGCAACTCCTGCGCGATGCGTTTCCGACGATCCGACGTGTTGGCGTACTAGCGGATCCCTCATGGGCCGAGCACTACGACGGGGAGGCGAGGGTGCTACGCGATGCGGCCGCCTTACAACTGCACGCCACGATGTACTACGGCACGGTCGCCTCCGATATTGACCGGCTGATGAGAAGCCCTACCGCCGCTGCGCAGGATGCGTGGCTGGTGCTTCCAACCAATCTGGCTTACATCGGTGAGGTGCAAATCGCTGCGCACCTGAAACGCCTAGGCGTGCCGGGCATGTTCAGCACCGAGCGAGAGGTGCGGCGAGGTGGCGCGCTCGCATATGTGGCGGATGCCAGCTTCGTCTACCCCAAACTGGCCGAGCTAGCGGCGCGGGTAGTGCAAGGTGAAGATCCCGGCCGCATCCCCATCGAACGGCCGCGCCGTTATTGGCTATTGGCACGGGCCGATGCGAGCTTTCGAGGAGAGCCCATTAGCCTCAGACTACTACGCCGCGCAAATCGCGTCGTCTGACTCGGGCTGTTTGCCAACTCATGCCCACCCGCACGTTCAATCCTGGCTCGCTGGCCCGCCGATATTTGACGTCGCTGGGAATGGTCACGCTTGCGCTGCTGACAGCAGCGACGGCAACGGAAATGTTGTTTGGCTACCTAGAAGCCCGAGAGCACATTGCGCAATTGCAGCGACTACAGGCGACAGCTGCTACCCGAGAGATCGAGCAATATTTGCGCAGCCTTGAAGGCGGGATGAGGGACGCCAGCAAATTCCCTTGGGGGCAACCGCGTTTTGGCGTCGAGGAGCGACGCGACGAATGGCATCGTCTGATGGTGCTACTGCCTGCTGTTCAAGAGCTGCAACTGCTAGATGCTGAGGGAATGGTGCAGCTCAGCATCTCGCGCGCCGCGCCAGACCGGCTTGCGCCGGGGAACCGGTTACCCGAACCAGACCTGCTCACAGGACTACGGGAGGGCGCCTCTCGCTATGGTCACGCCTTCTATTCCGACAGCGGAGATCCCCTTGTACGGCTGGCACTTGCTGATCCCCAGCCGGGCGGAGCGGTCGCGGTGGCCACGATCAATTTGCGCTTTCTGGCCGACGTGGTTTCGGGTCTGCACGTAGGCAAGGCCGGRCGCACCTATCTTGTTGACGCGGCCCATCGCTTGATCGCACACCCTCAACCGAGCGAGGTACTGCGTCAACGCGATCTGAGCAACTTTGAGCCCATGAGGCTTGCAAAAGCAGTGTCGATTTCGACCGATCTCAATGCCGTGGACACGACTGACCTGACAGGGCAGGCCGTCATCGTTAGTAGTGCCCGGCTGCACGAACCAGACTGGTGGCTGTTCGTCGAGCAACCACGCAGCGAAGCGTTGCTTCCAGTGCTGGCCGCGCTGCGGCGCTCAGCGGTCTTACTTGCCTTTGGCGCCCTACTCGCTTTGGTAGTCAGCGCCATTTCTGCACGCCGCATGGCTGCTCCCATCGTTGCGCTTCGACAGGCGACCGCTCGCATCGCGGGGGGCGATCTTGTCTCTGCACTGAACCCTGGCACAGAAAAACAGCCCGATGAGATCAGCGCTTTGGCCCATGACTTCAATCGCATGGTCGACCAGTTGCGCGAGTCCTACGCCAGCCTAGAAGCCAAAGTCGCCGAGCGCACCGCCGAGTTGTCCGACGCCCGCGACGTCCTCTCCGCGCGCGCCGAGCAACTCACCCAGCTCAAGGACGAAGCCGAGCGCGCCAACGCCGCCAAGACGCGCTTCCTCGCCGCCGCCAGCCACGATTTGCGCCAACCCATGCATTCGATCAGCCTGCTGCTGGGCGTGCTGCAGGCACGCCTGTCCAGCTCCGAGCATCTGGCTCTGGCCGACAAGATCCAGTCCTCGGTTGCAACGATGGAGAACCTGTTCGGCAATCTGCTGGACATCTCCAAGCTCGATGCCGGCACGGTGCAGGCCCACATCGAGGATGTGAACCTGGCCTGGCTGTTGCGTGGGCTGGAACAGATCTGGGCCCCGCAGGCGGCCGAGAAGGGCCTGAAGCTGCGCGTGCGACCCTGTGACGTCGTCGTGAAGGGCGACGCCGCGCTGCTGGCGCGCATCGCCGGCAATCTGGTGGCCAACGCCATCCGCTATACGCGAGAAGGCGGCGTGCTGGTAGCCTGTCGGCGTCGCGGCGCCAGGGTGGAACTGGAGGTCTGGGACAGCGGGCCCGGCATCGAGCCCCGCTACCAGGAAGCCATCTTCGAAGAGTTCTTCCGCATCGAGGCGCCCGGCACGGGCCAGGAGAAAGGCCTGGGGCTGGGTCTGTCCATCGTGCAGCGCAGCGCCCACATCCTGGGCTACCGGCTCAGCGTGCACAGCCGTGTCGGCAAAGGCTCGGTGTTCCGCGTCGAAATGCCGCTGGCCGGACCCGCCACGCGGTCCGCGAAGGTCTCGCCAAGGCTTGCGGCCAGCCAACAAGCGCTCGAGGGTCGTTTCATCGTCGTCGTCGATGACGAAGAAACGAATGCTCAGGCCCTGGTCGACGCCCTGCTCGCGCTGCGCTGCCACGTCGTTGCAGCGGCCTCCTGCGAGGACATGTTGGCCCAGCTGCAGCAGCACCTGCGTGTGCCGGACCTCATCGTCACCGACTACCAGCTCGGCGCCGGGCGCGATGGTTTCGAGGTCATCGCGCGGCTGCGCCAACACTATGACGAAGACATTGGCGCCGTCATCGTGACGGCCAACACGGAAGCCGCCCTGCAGCCGCAAGCTCAAGCCTGCGGCGCTCGACTGCTGCACAAACCGATCGGGCTTCAGCGGTTGCTGGAAGCCATGAGGGAATCATTGGCATCAACGGCAGAGCCTTGAGCCGGCACCGGCTCTTCGAAGCACAGTCCCATGCGACTCGCAGCCAGTACGGCCTGGGTGCGCGTCGTCACGTTCAATGCCCGCAGCACGCACGAGGTGTGCGCCTTGACGGTACTGAGCGACAGGTTCAGCTGCCGACCGATCAGTTTGGCCGGTTTGCCCTGCAGCAGCAGATGCAGCACGTCGGCCTGGCGCGGTGTCAGGCCCAGCTCGACGGGGCGCCGCCCCTGCGCAGGCGGTGCCAGCGGTGCAGGCATGGTGGGAGTCAGCGCCCGGCCGCCGAGGAACACCGACGACGGCAGGTAGATGCCCTTGGCAAGGATGAGGCGCAGCGCACCCAGCATGACCTGCGACGT
>NZ_JBFULE010000060.1:0-15716 GCF_056400485.1 Roseateles sp. P5_B10 | reverse complement strand
AGGCAAGGACGCTCCCGTGCCGGAAGTGCTGCCGCCGGCACTCAAGAATGTCCAGGAAGCCATGGAAAAGGGCGAACTGGCAGGCAAGCTGGCCGAACCCAAGTTCCGCGGCGAGGTGATGGACTACCTCGAGACCGTCAAGGGCAAGCCGACCGAGGGCGTGAAGAAGGAGCTGCTGAACGCGCTGCGGTCAGCGCCGAAGACGGACACGGCGCTGCGCCAGAAGGTGTTCGAGAAGGCCTTCGCCTGCTCGCTGGACAGCGTCAAGACCGACGACAACGGGGAAGCGCCGGCGCCCGTGCCACCGCACGTCCTCGACAAGGCCGTGGACATCCTGGCGACCTTCCCTGCCGAGCATCTGCCCGAGAAGTGGAAGCTCAACGCGGTACCGGGCAAGGGAACGTCCGGCACCTACATCCCGGAGACGCAGCTTGCCCAGTTCGACTTCGGCGAGGACGATGCCAATTTCGATCAGGACTACCTCAACGCGGTGCCTGGCGACCCGCTGGAAGGGACCAAGTGCTTCGATGTGATGGTGCGCCATGAACTCGGCCACGCCGTCCACGCGACCAAGAACGGCAAGGCGTTGACCGACTCCATGGACGGCGGCCAGTGGCGTGGCCACAAGACGCTGGCCGCCGTCGTTACGGAGCTGGACGACCTCGTCACGTCCCTGGCTGCGGAACTCAAGTCCAGGCTCGACATGGCCGACGACGCCAAGCCCGAGCTGCTGCGCTGGCTGAACACCGTGCAGGCGACCAAGCTGCAAGGCAATGACGTCGGCCTGAAGCAGGACTTCGCGACCGCCACCTTCGAATTCTTCGGCCCCAAGTCCGAGGCCATGAAGAAGGTTGCGGCCCGCGGGCAGAAGATGACGGTGTTGAAGGACGCGCTCGACCTGGGCCAGGCCTTCTTCAAGGTCGTCCGCCAGGGCATCCAGCCCAACGCCTTCTTCAGCCTCGGCCCCGATCCCGTGGCGCACAACGGCCGCGTCTATCTGGATTCCGGCCTGGGCGACGACGGCTGGGTGAGCTTCGCCGCCCCCACGCGCAAGAAGATGGTCTCGATGTACCAGTACCGCGCCCCCGGTGAATGGTTCGCGGAGTTCTATGCCACCGTGAACAACGGCAATGCCGACGTTCGCAAGAAGGGCAAGTCAGCCTACCCCGCCGCCTACGCCTGGATGCAGGAAAAGGGCATGCTGGTCTACAAGGATTGAAGCCGCGCCCGGCGGGACATCGACGATGACGCCTGCACCGGATGAAGGGCCAGCAGCCCAGCTGCTGCAGCTGTTCGCCGTGCCGCTGGCGCTGGCGGAAGGCGTGCTGGACGAGGCCGCCAACGCCGAGCTGGCGGAATGGATCCTGCTGGAGCGCGAGCTTGGCGAAGGCGTGCAACGCAGCGTCGTCGGCGGCTGGCATTCCAGGGCGGATCTGCCGGCGCGGCGCGTGCAGCCCCTGGACGCCTTCTTCGGCACGCTCATCGAACAGGTGCGCGGCGTCCATGCCCGCGTCGGCAGCGGCGTGGACTACGAAGCCCGCTTCATGCTGCAGGCTTGGGCGACGGTGCTCGAACGCGGGCACTATGTGCAGGTCCACGATCACGTGGATGCGCACTGGTCGGCCGTGTACTACGTCGACGCGGGCGACTGCGACGACGCCGCGTCGGGCCGCATCAGCTGGATCAATCCGATCGGCTCGCACCGCTCCATGCCGGGCGCGGAGCTGATCCCGACGACCTTCAGCGTCACACCTCGCACCGGCTTGCTGGCCATCTTCCCCGGCTGGCTGAGGCACTCGGTGGAGCCCTACCAGGGCGACCGGCCGCGCATCGTCATCGCGGCCAACATCGAAGTGCAGCGCCGCGCGCGGTAAGCAGCCGGGGAACTTCCGGACCGGCGCAGTCACACATGGCGGCGCCTTGCATGCGCATCGCCGCTGCCATTTCATTCCGACTGAGACACCACCATGGTCAAGAAGACGATCACCATCACCGAGGACATCCCGGGTACGGACGATCTCAAGCCACCCAAGCTGGAGGCCACCTACGAATTCGAGAGTGGCAGCGACGAGGCCCATGAGCGGGTCAAGTTCGACTACATCGCCAAGAACTTCGAAGCCGAGATGCGCAAGAAGTTCAAGAAGCAGATCGAGGGCTTTGCGCTGCCGTTGAGTTCCATGCAAAAGGAAATCGACGCGATGAAGAAGGCCTACAACGACATGACCACGGAGACCGACCCGCTCAAGCTCGTGGAGCAGATCAAGGCGGCGTCGGGCAGCAAGAAGTCGCTCGACACCAAGATCAAGGAATACAACGACTACCTCAAGGACGCGGTCAAGAACACCATCGAGCAACAGATCCTGGTCTGGGCCGAGAAGATCGAGAAAGATGCCGAGGTCGAGGCCAAGAAGAAGATCAAGAGCGACATCCGCTGGAAGAAGTTCCGCCACGTGGCCGGCGCCGTCATCAAGGGCGTGCTGATCCTCGGCGCCGCCGCCGCCGCCATTGCACTGACCATCGTCACCTTTGGCGCCGCGGCGCCTGCCATTGCCGCGCTGGGTGTCGCCTTCGCCAGCCTCGGCGGGCTGACCGCCCTGGTCAAGGTTGGCCGGGACATCAAGGGCAAGTACGACCTGGAAAAGCGCGCCCTGGCCAATCTGGAGGCCGATCTGAAGGTCATCCAGACCCACCTGGGCAGCATCGCCAACAAGACGGCCGGCCTGCCCAAGCATCTGGACGATGCTTCCCGCATGTGCACCGAGCGCCGCGGCATGATCCAGGCCACCCGCGCCGTGCTGGACAAGCTCGCCGTGAAGGCCCGGGAAGCCCAGGACAAGATGGAGGTGGTCAAGGCGGCCGGCGACTTCAAGGGCATCACCAAGCAGGCTGCCGTGCTGAAGAAGCTGCACGACGAGCAAACCAAGGCGCAGACCGCCATCGAACAGGCCCAGCAGCGCGACAAGGAGTTCGAGGCCTTCATCGACAAGGCCCGCGGCGTCGTCGGCGACCTTGAGAAGATCCCGGTCCTGGCCCCGCGCACCCTCCTTGAGACCGTGAAGCAGTACGCCAACATGGACACGCTGATCAATGGCGCCGACCTGATCAGCTCGGTCGGCGGCTCTGCTGCCGGCCTGAAGGGCGCCGTGAAGTAGCCGCCGCCCCGGCCCTACTTGCGCACGTTGTCCAGGTCGGGCGGCGGCGTGTAGCCCAGGTCGCGGGCACGCGCCTCGAACTGCGACGCCAGCAGCGGCTGGCCGGTGTTGCGGAAATGCAGGGCCAGCTCGTAGCTGGCAATGCCGTTGCCCAGGGCCACGGCGAACTGCATCCAGCCCTCGTAGCGCGATTGCGCGGCCGAGGAGCCATAGCCGCCAGTGTTCTGACCACGAACGCGCCAGGCCATGCGCGCGGCGGCGTCCTTGTCGCCGCGGCCGCAGCGCAGCAGATCCTGGCGCTGCTCGGCGGGCATGTCCGGGTTGAAGGAAAAGGCCGAGCGGTACAAGCGCACGTCGCTGCGCTGCAGTGCCTTGAGCGCACTGCGCGCGCCGTCGCGTGCCACCTGCACGCCAGGTGCGAAGGGGCTCTCGGGCCGGGCCTTCAGAAAGTCCTCGGCCACCTGCACCACTTCGGCGGGCCAGGCCAGTTGCTCGAGCTTCTTCAGCACCGCGTCCTCGTCGATGTCGGGCGCCGCGGGCGCCACGGCACCTGCGCGCTTGGGCTCCACGTTCAGGCGCACGCGGGTGTGGTCGGCGATGAAGGGGTCCTGGGCCAATTGACGGATGGCGGCCACCGGGTGGTTGAGCATGGTCTCGCGCACGTCGCTGCGCACCAGTTGCATCAGCTCGGGGAAGGTCGTCTGGTCGGACACGCTGCCCATCAGCTTGACCAGCGACCCGGTGTAGAAGGTGTTCTGCGTCTCGACGGCCGGCGCGATGGCCGGCTTGCCGGCCCCGGTGGAGAAGGTGATCAGGCAGCCCGGTGGCGCCTCGACCTGGTTCAGGCCAACCAGCTCACCGGCGCGCAGGCCGGTGCGGCAGGCATCGACGACCGCGATGATCATGCCCTCGCGGCGCGCGGGCAGGCGGCGCACGACGTCACTGAGCAGCTGCATGCTGCTGTTTTGCAGCAGCTCGCCCTTGGCCGAGGGGTTGAGCCCGGCGGGCAGCAGCAGGTTGGACGCGTCCACCTGCACGCCGTGGCCGCTGAAGTAGAAGAACACGGTCGCATCCGCCGGGCTGGCGGCGGCTTCGGCGATGAAGACTTCCAGCGCACGGCGCGCTGCCGGCAGGTCCAGGTCCAGCGCCGACGTGACCTTGAAACCGCGCCGCTCCAGCACGGCCTCCAGGTCGCGCAGGTTCTTCGGAATCGGCGGCAGGTCAAAGGGCTGCGGATAGTTGCGGTTGCCCAGCAGCAGCGCCAGGCGGATCTCGGTGCTCGGCAGCTGAGAGTCCGCGGCGGCCCGCGCGACGGGCCGCACGGCCAGTCCTGCGCCGAGCAACGAGCCCCACAGGAAGCGGCGGCGCGCGAGGCGGGGGGACATAGGGGGTTCGGACTGCACGGTCATGGGCTCGCAGGCTTGCAGCTCAGCGCAGGCTGGGCGGCGGGGTCGCACAGTTCGGGCGGCTTGGCGCCCTCGCTGCCTTGGGTGGACGGCCGGCCGGGGCCGACCTCGGCGATGACGCCGGAACGCAAGCGCACCGTCACGTTCTCGGTGCGCACCGTCTCCTGGAAGCGGGCACGGCGGGCGTCCTCGGCGTCGCCATTGATGGAAGACAGGGCTCCAGAGGCCGCCGGCGTCAGCGGCAGGACTCCGTTATAGACCACCGGGATCTCCGTTGCCTGACTGGCCCCATCATGGAAGAAGCGATAGGCCGTGCCGCCGGTGGTGGGCTGGCTGCCAACCTCGGGGCCGATCAGCACGACCGCTGTCGAGCCTTGCGCACCGGCCTTGGGCAGCACGGTCAGATAGCCGGCGTTCGGTCCCACCGTGCGGCTCCCCGTTGCAGTGGAACCCACCTCGATGCGGATGGGCTGGCCGTTGACGGCGCCAAAGCTGCCGGGCGTGCCGAAGGCGCCGGGCGCCAGCTCCAGCACCATGCCCGGTGCCGACAAGGCCCTGCCGAGCACGATCTCGTCGAACGGCATGCGGGCCACCAGCTTGGCGTCGCCGGCCGTGGCGAGCTGGTCGGCGCGGATGTAGATCAGGTCGGCCTCGATGCCGCTGCCCCCCACCCCCACCTGCTGGCCGGACACGCGCACCTCGGACTGCACGGCCTGGCCGCCCTTGGCATTCGGCGCCCAGGCGGAGTTGTAGTTCGCGCCGCTGAGCGCCGAGAGCTGGCCCTTGAAGCTGTTGGCATCCTGGGCCAGCAGCACCGAGCCGCCACCGGCGGCCTGCACCGACAGGGAGGCACCCTCGGCGACCGTGATGGCGCTCGCGCTGCCCTGCTGCACGGTCGCCTCGGCCACCGCCAGCGGCTGGCCGGCGACCGGCACCTGGGCCGTGCCCTGCAGCGTGGCCTTGGCGTCGTCAGGCGCGGCCTGGGCCAGCAGCGCGAGGCTGCCGCCCGTGAGTTGCAACTTGCCGTTGATGGCCAGGCGCCCCGCCTCGATGCGGCCGCCGCTCGACAGGGTCACGTCGCCCAGTTGCAGGCTGTCCTTGGCGGCCACCAGGGCCTGGCCGCCGCTCAGGCCCAGCGGCGCGCTGCCGAACTGGTTGCTGCTGCGGCTGGCGTCGATCAGCGTGCCGGTGAGCGTCAGCCCGGCCGCATTGGCCAGGGTCAGGCTGCCGGTGTAGACCTGCTCGGCCCGCGTCGTCAGGTTGCCGGCCAGGCGCACGCTGCCGGCGGCCTGCAGCGAGGCGATGGTCTCGGCGCCCCCAAGTTGCAGTTGGGCGCCGGCGGCCACCTGCACCGCGCTGGCGTCGGACAGGCGCTCGGCCGCCGTCGTGATGAGGCTGCCGCCCAGTACCTGGGTGGCGCCGCTGTAGCTGTTGCCGGCGCTGTTGAGGGTCACCTGGCCCTGGGTGACGACGAGACTGCCGCGGCCGATGATGGCCTGGTCCAGCGCCAGCGCGTCGCCGCGCGACAGCCGCAATTCGCCCTGGTTCTGGATCTCGCCCGAACCCAGGGCGCCATTGCCGCTCAGCTGGAGGGTGCCGGCCTCGATGACGGTGGCGCCGCTGTTGCGGTGCGCGGCCGTCAGCGTCAGCATGCCGGCGCCCTGCTTGACCAGGCCACCGCTGCCGCTGACGACACCTTCGAAGCGGCCGTCGGCGCCATCGGCGCCGGCCGCCAGGGAAGCGCCGTTCAGCACCAGGTTGCCGCCACCGTTCAGCGAGGCCACCGTCTGGCGCGCATTGGCCTGCACCTGCCCCAGCGTCTCGATGACGAGAGCGCTGGCCGCCGCCAGGGTTTGTTCCGCATCCAGCACCAGGCTGCCGCCGTCGACCCGCGTGGCACCGGTGTAGAGGTTGGCGCCGCCCAGCGTCAGCGTGCCGCTGCCCGCCTTGCTCAGGCCGCCGGCGCCGCCGATGACGCCGTCGAAGCGGCTGCTGCGGCCGCTGGCGCCCAGGACCAGCGTGTTGGCATTGAGCTGCACCTGGCCGGCACCGCTCAGCGCACCAAGGTCGACGTCGGTCAGCAACTCCAGCGCCGCACCGTCGGCCACGTTGACGCCAGCCGAGGTCGGCACGACCGGCGCTATTGCTGCGCCGGCGGCCAAGGGTTTGACGACGCCGGCGCTTTCGAGCTGCAGCGTGCCGGCATTGGCCTGCAGATCGCCCGCCAGCGTGTTGTGACCGGCCAGCGTGAAGACGCCGTTGCCAAGCTTGGCCAGGCCGCCGCTGCCGATGATGGCGCCATCCCAGCGCGTACTGCCGCCATTGCTGCCGACGCCGAGCAGCGCCGCCTGCACGTCCACCGTGCCGGCGCCGGCGAGCGAGCCGAGGTTGAGGCTTTGCTGCACCGTCAGCGTGGCGTTCGCGTCCACGCTCACGGCCGTGACGTCGTTCAGCGCGGTGCTGCTCGCCAGCACCAGTTCACCCGCCGCCACGCGCGTCGCGCCGGTGTGGGCGCCGCCGCCGCTCAGCACGAAGCGGCCGCTGCCCAGCTTGGTCAGGCCGCCGCTGCCGGTGAGGCTGCCCGAAAAGCTCGTGTTCGTGCCATCCAGGCCCGTGCCCAGTGTGAAGCTGCCGAGCTCGACGCGGCCCGCACCGGCGAGCGAGCCGATGGCTTGATCCTTGCCCAGGGCCAACAGCGCACCGCCTGCGACTTGCACCGCACTTGTCGAGGGCAGCTCACCGGTGACGCGCAGGGTGCCGGAGGCGATGTCGGTCATGCCCCCGTAGTGATTGCTGCCGGCCAGCGTCAGTGTGCCGCTGCTGGCCAGGCGCAGGCCGAAGCCGGCACCGCCGTCGACTATTGAGCCGCCGATCGTCAGCCCGCCGGTGCCAGGCAGGAACTCCGTCACGGCCGCCTTCAGCGTCACGGCACCGGCCAGCGTGCCAGCACCCGAGGTGTTGATCACGCGCCCGCCATTGGCCACCAGCTCCGCGCTCATGACGGCACCGTCGCGCAGATCGAGCTGGCCTGTGCCTTCGAGTTGCACCGCACCGCTGCCGGCCTGGGCCGAGGGCCCCGACAGCACCACGGTGCCCGAGTTGATGCGCGTGCCGCCGCTGTAGCTCTGCGCCGTCGTCGTCGTCAGGCTGCCGCTGCCGCTCATGACGAGCTCGCCGCTACCCGACAGCGGGCCCACCAGACTGATGGCACCGGGCCCGCCGAGTTCGAGCCGGGTCGAGACATTGCTCGCGTTGACGCTGTAGTCGGCCGCGCTGACAAGGCTGGCGATGCCGGCGCTGTCGATCGCGAAGCGCGCCAGGATGTTGTCGAGCCGGGTCAGCGTGACATTGCCGCTGCCGGCCTTGATGGTCGTGAGGCCCGAGACCGTCAGCGCGCCGCTTTGCGTGACGGCAGCGCCGGTCGCCGCGGTGTCCACGCCCAAGCTGCCGTAGCTGCCGCCACCGAGGTCCAGCGCGCCGGCCGACGTGACTTCGAGCTGGGCGGCGTCGCCCGTGACCTTGAGACCGTCATGGCGCGCCGCATCACCATCGCGCAGTTGCACCTGTCCGAGGCTGGCGCCGGCCTGGGCCTTGAGCTCCACACGGTTGAGGTCGTTGCCCGCGCCATGGGTGGCCAGGTCGACGGGCACGGCCGCGCCGTTGGCGATCAGCGTCGTCAGGCCGCTCACCTGCAGCGGCCCGGTCAGCAGAATGCCCTTGGCCGCCGCGGCGCTGAGGCTGTCGCTGTGGCCGCCGCCCAGCGTCAGCAGGCCGCCGCTGCTGAGCGTAAGCGTCTTCACATCGCCGCTGAACGTCAGGTCCAGCGCGCTGCTGATGTCGGCGCTGGCGAAGCTGCCGCCGTTCACTCCGCGCATGCTGACCGTACCGAGCAACTGGTTGCCGGGCTGGTTCAGCACGAGATTCACGAGGCTGCCGTCGGCGATGAAATCGCTCGAGCCTGCGACAAACAGCGCACCGGTCTGGGTGAGGGTCGTTCCCCGGATCAGTGCCGTCAGATCGCCACTGACGCGGCCGCCGCCCAGCGAGATGTCGCCGCCGGCGCTCAGCTTGAGATCGCGCGTTGTGAAGCTGCCCAGGCGCAACGCGCCGCTGGCCACGAGGCTCACATCGCCGCCCAGCAGATGGATCGGGCCACCGAGGGCATTGGCGGCCTCGTTGAGCTGGATGGCGGCGCTGCCCGCGTCCAGTGTCGACGCGCCGGCGATGCTGAGGCCGCCAGCGACCTGGCCGATCGCACCCCCGCCGCTGCTCGCTTTCAGTTCGCCGCCGACCGTGCCGCTGCCAAGCCGCAAGGCACCATTCGAGGCGACCGTCAGGTCGCCCACGTCCAGCAGGCCGAGGCTGAGCGGGCCACTGTTGACGAGCAGGGTGTTGCCGCCGGTAAGGTTGATGACTGTGCCGGCAAAGGCGTTGCCGGCCTGGCCGAGGCTGATGGCCGCGGCGCCAGCGTCCAGCGTGACTGCGCCGCTGACCGCGAGCGAACCGGTCTGGGTCAGTAGCCCGCGGCTGACCGCCTTCAGCTCGCCGTCAATCTGGCCGCCGCCGAGGTTCAGCGCGCCGGCCACCTCCAGCGTCAGGGGACCGGTCGCGACGCTGCCCAGACTTAGGTCGCCGGCATTGCTCAGGGCCGTCGTGCCACCACTAAGGTTCACGAGGCCGCCCAGTTGGTTGGCCGCTTCTGTCAGCGTAATGTCGCCCGCTGCCTGCAGCGTGCTGCCGCCCGCCACGGCGAGGCCGCCCGCCATCTGAGTGATCGTGGCGCCTCGTACGCTCAGCGCGCCGCTCAGGTTGCCGGTGCCCAGGATGATGCCGCCGTTGCTGCTCGCGTCCAGGCTGCGCAGAGCCAATGTGCCGAGGCTGAGGCCGGGCAGGCTGAACAGCGTCGCGTCGCGGGCGGCGAGGTTGATGACGCCGAGGAACTGATTGCCGGCGTGGGGCAGCGCGATGTCCGCGCCACCGGCGTTGAGCGTGGCCATGCCACCGAACTGCAGTGCGCCAGATTGCGTGATGGCGTTGCCGCCGCTGCTTGCGAGCAGGGCACCACCGATCACGCCCTGGCCCAGGTTGAGGGCACCGGCCGAATTCACGCTCAGGCTGTCTGTGGCGATATCGCCCAGGGTCAGCGCGCCAGCGGCGGTGATTTGCACTGTGCCGCCGCCGAGCTGCACCAGGCCGCCCCAGTCGTTGTCGGGGCGGATCAACGTGATCGCGCCGCCGCCAGCCTTCAGCGTCGCCGGGCCGCTGACCGCCAGAGCGCCGCTCTGCGTGAGGGCTGCGCCGGTGGCGCTCGTGTCAGCCATCAGACTGCCGTAGCGGCCGCCGCCCAAGTCCAGCGCACCGGCTGAGGTGATCTCCAGGCTGGCCGCGTCGCCCAGCAACTGCAGGCCGTCGTGCCGGCTGCCGTCGCCATCGCGCAGCTGCACGCGGCCGAGACTACCGCCGGCCTGGGTCTGCAACTGCACGCGGTTCAGGTCGTTGCCAGCATGGACCATGTCGACTGGCATGACCGTGCCGCCCTGGGCGATCAGGGTCGTCAGGCCGCTGACCTGCAGCGCGCCGGTTTGCACGATGCCGCTGTGGGCCGCGGCCGTCAGCGTCGTGCTCCGGCCACCGCCAAGGGTCAGCAGGCCGCCGCTGCTGAGCTTCAGCGTCTGAACATCGCCGCTGAAGCTCAGGTCCAGCGCGCTGCTGATGTCGGCGCTGGCGAAGCTGCCGCCATTTACTCCGCGCATGGCGATGCCGCCCAGCAACTGGTTGCCCGGCTGGTCCAGCACCAGAGTGGCCAGGCCGCCATCGGCGACGAAGTTGGCCACGCCGTTGACCGTCAGCGCCGCGGACTGGCTGATCCTGCTGCCACGCGTGGTGGCCGTGAGCTCGCCATTCACGGTGCCGCCACCGAGGTCGAGGTCGCCACCGGCGCTGGCCTTGAGGTCATGCACCGCGAAGCTGCCCAGGTGCAGGGCGCCGCTGTTGGCCAGGGTCACATCGCCCCCCACCAGGCTGACCGCGCCGGCAAAGGCATTGCCCGCCTCGGCAAGATCGATGTTGCCGCTGCCGGTACTCAGCGTGGACGCCCCGCTGACCGCCAGGCCGCCGGAGACTTGGGTGATGGCCGCACCGCCGGCATTGAGGTTGCCCCCCACCGTGCCTGTCCCCAGGCGCAGCGCGCCGGAGGCCGACGCCGTCAGCCCGCCGACATTGAGGCTGCCCAGGCTCAGCGCGCCGGCACCCGTGATGACGGTGGTGCCGCCACGCAGGTCGACGCTGCCGGCGAAGGCATTGCCGGCCTGGCCGAGCGAGATGCCGGCGCTGCCCGCATTCAGGCTGGTGCCGCCGCTCACTGACAGGGCACCCGACTGGCTGATGGCGCCGCTGCTGACTGCCGTGAGGGTCCCGCCGACGGAGCCGCTGCCCAGGTCCAGCGTGCCGGCCGCATTCAGCGTCAGGCCGGCAGTGGCCAGCGTGCCCAGGCGCAGGCCGCCGGCGTTCGTGACCGCGCTGGCACTGCCACTCAGGCTGACGACGCCGTTGAGGTGATTGGCCGCATCGGTCAGCGTGATGCCTGTCGTCGCCTGCAGCGTCGCGTTGCCGGCGACGGTAAGGCCGCCGGCGATCTGCGTGATGGCGCCGCCGAGGGCGCGCGCGGTCAACGCGCCGCTGAGCGTGCCGCTACCCAGCGTGATGCTGCCGTTGCTGGTAGCGTCCAGGCTGTTGAAGCTCAGCGTGCCGAAGCTCAGGCTGGGCTGGTTGAAGAGGGTCACCGCATTGCCGGTCAGGCTCAGCGCGCCGAGGAACTGGTTGCCGGCGTTGGCCAGCGTGATGTTGCCGCTGCCGGAGGTGAAGGCGGCGGAGCCGGTCACGTGCAGCGCGCCGGACTGGCTGATGGCGCCATTGCCGCTGTTGGCCACGAGGTTGCCCGTGACATGGCCCTGGCCCAGGTTCAGCGGGCCGGCAGCGCCCACCGTGAGGTCGCCGGTGGTCAACGGCCCCAAGGTCAGCCCGGCCGCGGTTTTCACCTGCGTGACGCCGCCCTTGAGCGTGACCAGGCCGCCGAGCTGGTTGCTGGTGTTGTTGAGGGTGATGGCGGCGCTGCCCGCATCCACGTTCAAGGCGCCGGTCAGGCTGAGGGGTGCGCTCTGGGTCACGACGCCACCGGCCTTCAGCACGAGGGAGCGGATGCTGACCGCGCCGAGATCGACGGCACTGGTGTCGGTGAGGCGCACGTCGCGGCCGGTTAGCGCCACCGCGCCCGTCCAGCTGTTGGCCGCGTCGTCCAGCGTGATGTCGGCCGTGCCCGCATTGATGCTGGAAGTGCCACTGACGCTCAAGCCGCCAGCGGCCTGCGTGACGACGCCGTTGCCGCTGGTGGCACTCAGGTTGCCGGCAACAGTGCCGTGGCCCAGGTTCAGGGCGCCGGTGCTGTTGGCTGTGAGCGCGCCGGTGTCCAGCGTGCCCAGCGTCAGCGCGTTGGTGGTGCGCAGCTGCGTGGCGCCACCCTTCAGCGTGACCATGCCACCCAGCTGGTTGCCGGTGTTCGCCAGGGTGATGGCCGAAGCGCCCGCGTCCACGCCCAGGGCGCCGGTCAGGGCTATGGTCGTGCCCGCGCCCTGGCTGACGGCGCCGCCCGTCGTCAGCGTCAGCGAGGTGGCATTGACATGGCCCAGCGTGACAGCACTGCTGCCGGTGAGCACGGCATTCCTGCCGGTCAGCGCGACCGCGCCGGTCCAGCTGTTGGCCAGATCGCCCAGCGTGATGTCGGCGCCGCCGGCGTTGAGGGTTGCGGTGCCGGTGACGCTCAAGCCGCTAGCAGCCTGCGTGACGGCACCGCTGCTGGTGGCGCTGAGGGCGCCGCCGATGCTGCCCGTGCCAAAGCCCAGTGCGCCGCCAGCCAGGATCTGCAGCGAGCCGGTCGCCAGGCTGCCCAGCCCCAGCGCGCCCTGGCTCCTGATCTGGGTGGTGCCGCCGGTCAGCGAGACCAGGCCAGTGAACTGGTTGGTCGCCGCGTCCAGCGTGATGGCCTGGCTGCCGGCATCGAAGCTGCTCGTGCCCGCGGCGCTGATGCGGCCGCCGGTCTGGTTGATGACACCGCTGGTGCTGGTCACGGCGAGGGCACCGGTGGCCGTGATGTCATGCGCCAGCGTGGCCGACTGGCCCTTGAGCGTAACGGCACCGCCCTTGAGCGTGCCGAAGGTGCTGAACACGCCGCCGCTGGACAGGGTCAAGGCCTCGGTGCCGGTGTCGATATTGCTCGTGCCGGCAGGCAGGATGAGGGTGCCGCCCGCCTCCAGCTCCAGGCCCTTGTTGGGCTGCTGAGCCAGCGCGAAGAGGTTGAGGTTGTTGGCGCTGCGCAGTGACACCGCGCCGCCCGTGGCGGTGATGGCGCCCTGCAGATCGTTGCTGGCCTGGTTCAGCGTGATGTCCGCCGCGCCGGCGTTCAGCGTCGTCGCACCGGTCAGCGTCAGGCCACCGGTCTGCGTGATCGCGCCGCCGTTGCTCGTCGCGCTCAGCGTGCCGGTGACGCTGCCCTGGCCGAGACCGAGGTTGCCGGTCGATGTGACCGTCAGGTCGCCGGTGTTCACTGTGCCCAGTGTCAGCGCGGCACTGTCCGTCAGGCCGGTGACGCCGCCGCTCAGGCTGACGGCGCCGCTGAAATGGTTGCCCGGCTGGTTCAGGCTGATGACCGAGCTACCGGCCGAGACCGCCGTCGTGCCGGTGACGAGCAGGCTGCCGCCGGTCTGGTTGACGTCGCCGCTGGCTGTCGTCAGCTTCAGCGTGCCGCTGGCGGTGATGTTCTGGCCCAGGCTGAGGCCGGTCTGGGCCTGAAGCTCGACGTTGTGGCCGGCCAGCACGCCGCCCATGGTGAAACTGCCGCCGCTGATCAGCGTGAGGTCGGCCGTGCCGGTGTTGATGCTGGCCACCGGGCCAAGGATGAGGTTGGCACCGGCAGACAGCGTCAATGCCCGGTTGGCAGGCTGGGTCAGGCCGAGGATCTCAAGGTCGCCGCCCGAGTGCAGGTCCAGCGAGTTGCCGACCAGGTTCAGGCCGTGCCACTGGTTGCTGGTGTTGGGCAGGCTGATGTCGCCGCTGGTGGTGGCGTCCAGCGTCGCAATGCCGCTGACCAGCAGCGCGCCGGTCTGGCTGAGGGTGCCGCCATGGCTGCTGGCATTCAGTGTGCCGTTGATGCTGCCTTGCCCCAGGTTCAGCGCGCCGCCGGCCGTGGTGCTGACGGTCAGATCGCCGGTGTTCAGCGTGCCCAGCGTCAACGGGTTGCCGCCGCCGTTGCCCAGCGTCGTGGTGCCGCTGGTGGTGAGGCTGACCGCGCCTTGCAGGTTGTTGGCCGACGTCAGCGTGATGTTGCCGCTGCCGTTGCTCAAGGCTGTGGTGCCGCTGATCGTGAGCGCGCCGCCCTGCGTGATGGCACCGGCGCCCGTCGTCGTCGCGCTGAGGTTGCCGGTGACTGCGCCGCTGCCCAGGCTCAGGTTGGCATTGCTGGTGGAGACGGTCAGGGCGTGGGTGTTCAACGTGCCCAGCACCAGCGCGTTGCCATTGCCATTGGCGATCTGCGTCGTGCCGGTGCTGGTGATGCCGACGGCACCCTGCAGGTTGTTGGCCGAGGTCAGCGTGATGTTGCCGCTGCCATTGCTCAAGGCCGTGGTGCCGGTCACCGTCAGCACACCGCCCTGCGTGATGGCGCCGGTGCCGGTGGTGGTGGCGCTGAGGTTGCCGGTGACGGTGCCGCTGCCCAGGCCGAGATTGGCATTGCTGGTGCTGACCGTCAGGGCGCGAGTGCTGAGCGTGCCCAGGGTCAGCGCGTTGCCGCTGGCATTGCTGAGCTGCGTGGTGCCCGTCGTCGTGACGCTGACCGCACCTTGCAGGTTGTTGCCCGACGTCAGGTTGACGTTGCCGCTGCCGTTGCTGAGGCCGCTGCTGCCGGTCACTGTCTGCGCGCCGCTCTGGGTGATGGTGCCGCTGCCCGTCGTCGTGGCGCTCAGGGTGCCGGCCACCGTGCCGCTGCCCAGGTCGATGTCGGCATTGCTGGTGCTGACCGTCAGCGCGCCGGTGTTCAGCGTGCCCAGGGTCAAGGCCTTGCCGCTGCCGTTGACGATCTGACTGCTGCCCGTGCTGGTGAGGCTGACCGCGCCCTGCAGGTCGTTGGCCGCCGCCAGCGTGATGCCGCCGCTGCCGCTGCTGAGGCCGCTGGTGCCGGTCACCGTCAACACACCGCTCTGCGTGATGACGCCGGTGCCGGTCGTCGTCGCGCCGAGGTTGCCGCTGATGGTGCCGCTGCCCAGACCCAGGTTGGCGCCGCTGGTGTTGACCGTCAGGTCGCGCACGCTCAGCGTCCCCAGGGTCAGGGCCTTGCCGTTGCCATTGCTGATCTGCGTGGTGCCGGTCGTCGTGACGCTGACAGCCCCCTGCAGGTCGTTGGCCGAGGTCAGCGTGATGTCGCCGCTGCCATTGCTGAGGCTGCTGGTGCCCGTCACCGTCAGCGCGCCGCTCTGCGTGAGCGTGCCGTTGTTCGTCGTCGTCGCGCTGAGGTTGCCGCCGACGGTGCCGCTGCCCAGCACCAGGTCGGCATGGTTGGCGCTGACGGTCAGCGCGCCGGTGTTCAGCGTGCCCAGGGTCAGGGTATTGCCATTGGCATTGCTGAGCTGGGTGGCCCCGGTGCTGGTGATGCTGACCGCGCCCTGGAAGTCGTTTCCGGCCGTGGTCAGCGTGATATTGCCGCTGCCATTTCCGAGGGCCGTCGCGCCCGTCACCGTCAGCGCGCCGCCTTGCGTCAGGGCGCCCGTGCCCGTCGTCGTCGCGCTGAGGGCGCCGGTGACCGTGCCGCTGCCCAGGGCCAGGGCGGCGCCGCTGGTGCTGACGGTTAGCGTGCGCGTGCTCAGCGTGCCCAAGGTCAGCGCATTGCCGCTGCCATTGGCGATCTGCGTCGTGCCGGTGGTCGTGATGTCGACCGCACCTTGCAGATTGTTGGCCGAGGCCAGCGTGATATTGCCGCTGCCGTTGCTCAGGGTCGTGGCGCCGGTCACCGTCAGTGCGCCGGTCTGGGTGATGGCGCCGCCGCCCGTCGTCGTCGCATCGAGAGCGCCGGTGATGCTGCCGCTGCCCAGGCCCAGGCTGGCGCTCGTGGCGC
>NZ_JBFULE010000059.1:0-15732 GCF_056400485.1 Roseateles sp. P5_B10 | reverse complement strand
GCCAAGAGACAAACCGCCCGATCGGGCGGCGGCTGAAGCAAATTCTCGGAGCGCGCGAAATTCAGACCGGCTTGGGAAAACCCCTAGCCATTCTTCAAATGCAGCTGATGCAGGGCCGTTTTGGAGCGCAAGTCATTGATCGCAATGAGATTTATCGCGCCCCCCAAGCATGCGCGGGTGTGGCTGGAATGCTGCAGTTTGCCAACCAGCAATCCATCTTCACGTTCCGCCATGGTTCGGCAGCATGTGAAGATCAAATGTGACCATCTATCTCTTTATTTGATCAGATATGACGTTAAGAGATATGTTTTGAATCACAAGTTGCCAACTGAGTCGAAAGATTCTTGAACTCGTGTTCCAGGTCGCAAAAATAGTTTGCTTGGTTTTCAGCAAAACTTGCTGTCGCCTGCCTGTCGTGGCGGCTGAGATGTTTCATCGGCCCAGGCGCCGTGACAACAGCGCTGCAGCATCCCGCAACGCGGCGGCCAGCGGTGCTTGAAGACTGATGTCCAAGCCGGCAGTGGGCCCGATGGCTGTCAAGGCCAACACCAGGCGCCCGGAGGCGTCGAAGACGGGTGCGGCCGCAGCGCTGACCCCGGCGACGACGCTGTCCCGCGACGTGGCCAGGCCCGCCGCGCGCACGGCGGCGATGACCGCCTCTTCCGGCAGGGTCTGCGCCAGCGCCGCCGCTTCCTCAGTGCGATAGGCCGCGAACAGGCGCCCCGACGCCGTGCCCGCCAGGCTCATCACCGTGCCATGGCGCATGCTGATGTGCACGGGCGTCGGCCCCTCGGCCACGCGCACGATGGTGGGGCCGTGTGTGCCCCAGACGGCAATGGCGACCGTGTGGCCGATCTTTTGGGCCAGTTCCTCGATGACAGGCGTGGCCAGCCTCACGGGGTCGTACTGCTGCAGGCTGATGAGGCCGAGCTGCAGTGCCAGCGGCCCGAGGCCATAGGGCCCGCTGCCGCCCTCCTGTTCCACGAGGCCGAGCTTGATGAAGCTGACGAGGTAGGGATGGGCCTTGGCCGGCGTCATGCCAGCCTCTCGGGCCAGGTCCTTCAATGCCATGGGTCTGCCGCGGTGGGCCAGTGCCAGCAGCAATTGACCACCCACTTCGATGCTCTGGATGCCTCGCGGGGCCTTGGGCTCAACCATGCTGAAAATTCTATATTGGTGAATTGATTTGTAATAGGATAAATTTCGGCTTCGATGTTGGAGACCCGCATGACGACCAAAGCCTTTGCCTCGCAAGCCGACCTGGAAGAGAAAAAGGTCACCTTCGAACGCCTGTCCGAGCACGCCTGGGCCTACACCGCCGAGGGTGACCCCAACACCGGCATCGTCATCGGCCGCGATGCGGTCATGGTGGTGGACACCCAGGCCACGCCCGTCATGGCGGCCGACGTGATCCGTCGCATCCGCGAAGTGACGGCCGCACCGATCAAGTACGTGCTGCTCAGCCACTACCACGCGGTGCGCGTGCTGGGCGCGTCGGCCTTCAAGGCCGAGGGCCTGGAGCAGGTCATTGCCAGCGACGCGACGCTGGCGCTCATCAAGGAGCGCGGCGAGCAGGACAAGGCCAGCGAGATCGGCCGCTTCCCGCGGCTGTTCCGCAACGTCGAGTCCGTGCCGGCAGGGCTGACCTGGCCGACGCTGACGTTCAGCGGCCGGCTCACGCTGGACCTGGGCGGCGTCAAGGTCGAGATGTTCTCGCCCGGCCGCGGCCACACGGCGGGCGACACGGTGGCCTGGCTGCCCGAGGAGCGGGCGCTGTTCAGCGGCGATCTCGTCGAATTCGACGCGACGCCTTACTGCGGCGACGCGCACTTTGCCGACTGGCCGGCAACGCTGGATGCCATCGCCGCGCTCAACGCCAACACCCTCGTGCCAGGGCGTGGACCGGCGTTGAAAGGTGCCGAGCAGGTTGCTGCAGGCTTGTCCGGCACGCGCGCTTTCGTCAGTGAGCTGTTCGCAGCCGTGCAAGCGGGCGTGAATGCCAACGAGGAATTGAAGGCGGTGTACCAGCGCACCCTGGCCGCGCTGCGGCCCAGGTACGGCCATTGGGTCATCTTCGACCACTGCATGCCCTTCGACGTGACCCGCGCCTACGACGAGGCCGGTGGCACATCGCATCCGCGCATCTGGACCGCCGAGCGCGACGTGGAAATGTGGAAGGCCTTGGAAGGGGCCTGACGCGGTATGGATCTGCCGCAGTACCCGTATCACCAGAGTTTGGAGCAGCGCAGCGCCCAGCCGCAGCGCCGCCCGGTCGTTATCGTCGGCGCCGGACCTGTCGGCCTGACGCTGGCGCTCGATCTCGCCAGGCGCGATGTGCCCGTCGTCGTCATCGACGACAGCGACCGCATCGGTGAGGGCTCGCGCGCCGTCTGCTGGGCCAAGAAGACGCTGGAGGTGTTCGACCGTCTCGGCATCGGGGAGGCCATCGCGCGCGAAGGCGTGCGCTGGCAGCGCGGCCGCGTCTTCCACGGCGAGCGCGAGGCGTATGCCTTCGACCTGCTGCCACAGAGCCATCACAAGATGCCGGCGATGGTGAACCTGCAACAGGACGTGGTCGAGGCCAAGCTCGTGCGCGCGGTACAACTGGATGGGCGGATCGAGCTGCGTGGCAAGCATGAGTTGATCGGGCTGGAGCAGGACGAGGCCGGTGTCACGCTGAATGTGCGCACGCCCGACGGCCTGTTCGACATGCGGGCCGACTGGGTCGTTGGCTGCGACGGCGCGCGCAGCCCCACGCGCACGCTGCTGGGCTTGGGCTTTCAAGGACAGGTGTTCGAGGACCGTTTCCTGATCGCCGACGTGCGCCTCGCCCCCGGCGTGCAGCCGCGTGGGCTGGACCCCGCCAAGCCCGAGCGCTGGTTCTGGTTCGATCCGCCTTTCCACCGCGGCCAGTCCGTGCTGCTGCATGCGCAGGCTGATGGCTTGTGGCGCATCGACTTCCAGCTCGGCCGCGATGCGAATGTTGAGGCGGAGCGCGAAACCGAGCGCATCAAGGCTCGCGTTGCCGCCATGCTGGGCACCGACGGTTTCGAGCTGGCTTGGTCATCGATCTACCAATTCTGTTGCCGCCGCGCCGAGCGCTTCCGTGTGGGCCGTGTGCTGCTGGCCGGCGACGCGGCCCACCAGGTCTCTCCCTTTGGCGCGCGCGGCGCCAACAGCGGTGTGCAGGACGCCKACAACCTGGGCTGGAAGCTGGCCGCCGTGCTGAAGGGCGAAGGGGGCGACATGCTGCTGGACGCCTATGAGTTCGAGCGCATCGAGGCGGCGGACGACAACATCGGCCACTCCACGCGCGCGACCGACTTCATCAGCCCCAAGAGCGCGCTCAGCTTGCGGCTGCGCAAGGCGGCGCTGGACCTGGCCGCACGCACCGACTTCGCCAAACCCTTGGTCAACAGCGGCCGTCTGTCCGCGCCGACCGAGCATGTCGACTCGCCGCTGAGCACGCCGGACACCGAGGCCTGGGCGGGTGGCCCTGCACCGGGTTGCCCGGCGCCGGACGCACCGTTGGACGAGGGCTGGCTCAGCGAACTGTTCGGCTCGGAGTTCGTGCTGCTGGCCTTCGGCTGGCCGGTGCCAGCGGCCGGTGTGCGTGTGGTCACGCTGCCGGCTGAGGGCGTTGCGGCCACGCGCTACGGCGCACGGCCCGGCAGCGTTCATCTGATCCGTCCCGACGCCATCGTGGCTGCGCGCTGGCACCGCTTCGATGCCGACGTGCTGCGCGCCGCGCTGGCCCGAGCTCAAGGGAAGCCCGATGCATAAATTGACACTGACCCCAAATTTCGGGGGCGAGGCGGATGTTTTCTACGCCGAGCTCATTGCCGCCCAGGCCGGCCTCACCGACGCCGCCGCGGCCGACTGGCTGGCGCGGCTTGCGTTGATCCTGTGCAACCACATTGGCGACCGTGAGGTGCTTCGGCAAGCCTTCGCGTTGGCGCACGAACACCATGACTGAACTGAGCTCCATGAAGTACCTGACGGGCTTTGGCAACCAGCACACCAGCGAAGCCGTGCCCGGCGCACTGCCCATCGGCCGCAACAGCCCGCAGCGCGCGCCGCACGGGCTGTATGCCGAGCTGCTGTCCGGCAGCGCCTTCACCGCACCGCGGGCCGACAACCAGCGCACCTGGATGTACCGTCGCCGGCCGTCGGTCGTCGTCGGGGGCTACGAGGCGTTGTCGCAGGCGCTCTGGAAAAGCGGTGCGGCGGAGGGCGAATGCGCCTCGCCCGATCCGTTGCGCTGGGGGCCGACGCCCATGCAAGGCGACGGCGACTTCGTCGACGGCCTGCGCAGCTATGCCGTCAACGGCGAGGTCGGCATGACGGGCATGGGTGCCCACGCCTATGTCGCCACGCGCTCCATGGGTCGCCGCGCCCTGGTGAACGCCRATGCCGAGATGCTGCTCGTGCCGCAGCAAGGCCGCCTGCTGGTGACCACCGAACTGGGCCGGCTGGAAGTGGTACCCGGCTCCATCGCGCTGCTGCCGCGCGGCATGGCCTTCAAGGTCGACCCGCTCGACGTGCCCGCCCGCGGCTATGTCTGCGAGAACTTCGGCGCGGCGATGCGGCTGCCCGAACTCGGCCCCATCGGCTCCAACGGCCTCGCCAACGCGCGGGACTTCGAGGCGCCGGTGGCCTGGCATGAGCTGGAGGAGGGCGAATACGAGATCGTCAAGCGCTACGGCGGCAAGCTCTGGCGCGCGAAGCAGGCGCACAGCCCCTTCAACGTCGTGGCCTGGCACGGCAACCTCACTCCCTATCGGTACGACACGTCGCGCTTCATGACGATCAACACCGTCAGCTTCGACCACCCGGACCCCAGCATCTTCACGGTGCTGACCAGCCCCAGCGACACGCCCGGCTGGGCCAATGTCGATTTCGTCATCTTCCCGCCGCGCTGGATGGTGGCCGAGGACACGTTCAGGCCCCCCTGGTACCACCGCAATGTGATGAGCGAGTTCATGGGCCTGGTGCTGGGCCAGTACGACGCCAAGCCCGAGGGCTTCAAGCCCGGTGGCGCCAGCCTGCACAACAGCTATGTGCCGCACGGCCCCGACACCGAGGCCTTCGACAAGGCCAGCGGCGCCGRCTTGAAGCCGCACAAGCTGGACGCCACATTGGCCTTCATGTTCGAGACGCGCTGGCCATTGAAGCCCACGAGCTGGGCGCTACGTGACGCGCCGCTGGAGGCGACCTACGCCAACTGCTGGCAAGGTCTGAAAGACGAGTTCAAAGCATGATTGATCACACGCACGACCAAGCCGCTCTCTCCTGGGTCGCCTCGGCCAACGACCCGGCCACCGACTTCCCGCTGCAGAACCTGCCGTTCTGCTCTTTCCGCCGCACCGGCACGTTGGAGCCCTGGCGTGTGGGCGTCGGCATCGGCGACCAGATCCTCGACCTGACCGGCTGGGGCATCACCGATCTCAACGCCCTGATGGCTCGACCCAGCGGCGAGCGCCGCGCGCTTCGCCATCGCCTGTTTGATACCTTGAAGGCCGGCTCGCCTGAACTCGAACTCGTGCCGCAGCCCGAGGCCGAGTACACGTTGCCCTGCCGCATCGGCGACTACACCGATTTCTACACCGGCATCCACCACGCCCGTGCCATCGGCAAGCTGTTCCGCCCGGACAACCCGTTGTTGCCCAACTACCAGTGGGTGCCCATCGGCTATCACGGCCGCAGCTCCTCCATCGTCGTCAGCGGCACGCCGCTGCGCCGGCCCAAGGGCCAGGTCAAGCCACCGGACGCCGAGGTGCCCGTCTTCAAGCCCAGCGCGCGCGTCGACTGCGAACTGGAGCTGGGCCTTTTCGTCGGGCCCGGCAACGCACTGGGCGAACCTTTCGGCATCGATGAAGCGGACGAGCACGCCTTCGGCCTCACGCTGCTCAACGACTGGTCGGCCCGCGACATCCAGCCCTGGGAGTACCAGCCGCTCGGGCCCTTCCTGGCCAAGAACTTCGGCACGACGATCTCGCCGTGGATCGTGACGATGGAGGCGTTGGCGCCCTTCCGCATCCCATTCACGCGGCCCGACGGCGACCCGCAGCCGCTGCCCTATCTCGACTCGCCGGCGCATCGCGCGAACGCGAGCTTCGATATCGAGCTGGAGGTCTGGTTCAAGACACCGGCCATGAGCGAGGCGACACGGCTGTCACGCTCCAACCTGCGCCACGCCTACTGGTCGCTGGCGCAGATGTTGACCCACCATGCGAGCAATGGCTGCAACCTGCAGCCGGGTGATCTGCTGGGCACTGGCACCATCAGCGGGCCTGCGCCGGAAGAGGCTGGCTCGTTGCTGGAGTTGACTGCAGGTGGCAAGCAGCCGATCACGCTGCCCAATGGCGAGACACGCACCTTCGTGCTCGACGGCGACACTCTCGGCCTGCGCGCCTTTGCGGAAAAACCCGGATACCGGCGCATCGGTTTCGGCGCCTGCGACGGGCAAATCACGGCCGCGACCTGACCCTGTCTTGCGCCAACGTAACGTCGGCGCAATGAAGTCCAACAAAGCGCAACGCCTTGCTCCAGGTGTGAGCGCCGCCGCTAGATTGCGGGCACTGGCCAGGGTCTGACGACAAGAGACAACGCAGCCCTGGCCTTCTGAGTTGAGCCCCACCCGATGGCACATCCGCCATGGGCGAGGCCCCTTGTTGTCCAACAAAACTCGTTGCCCAGGAGCACCTACGTGGCCAAGCCTCACTTCAAGCCCCTTCTCTTGCCCCGACTCATCGGCCTGGCACTCGGCGCGACAGCGCTTGGCGCCATGGCCCAGGACGCCGCCCAGCAGCTCGACACCGTCGAGATCCGCGGCGTGCGGGCCACGCTGAAGAAGAACCTCGCCGAGAAGCGCGAGTCGCAGAACATCGTCGACTCCATCAGCGCCGAGGACGTCGGCAAGTTCCCCGACAAGAACGTGGCCGACTCGCTGCAGCGCGTGCCCGGCATCTCGGTGGACCGCATCTGGGGCGAGGGCAAGGCCATCTTCGTGCGCGGCACGGACAAGAACCTCAACATGACGCAGCTCAACGGCCAGGCTGTCGCGTCGTCGGAGTGGTGGCTGAACGAGCCGCAGACGCGCAGCTTCAACTACGACGTGCTGCCGTCGGAGATCGTCGGTAGCCTGGATGTGTTCAAGAGCCCGTCGGCCGACCTGGATGAAGGCAGCATCGGCGGCCTCGTCATCGTCAAGACCCGCAAGCCGCTGGCCTTCAAGGACCAGCTCACGCTGCAGGCCTCCGCCGAGGCCATGTACAGCAAGCTGCCCGGCAAGACCGACCCGCAGGTGTCGGGCCTGTTGAACTGGAAGAGCGACGACAAGACCTTCGGCGTGTTGCTGGCCATCAGCAGCCAGAAGCGCCACATGCGCCGCGACGGCCTGGAGCAGTTCTCCGACGGCAAGTACGACGTGAAGGACCAAAACGGTGCTGTCACCAACGCCTATGCCTCCTGGGGTGGTGGCTCGGCCATCTTCCGCCAGGAGCGCGAACGCACGACGACCAACCTCGCGCTGCAGTTTCAGCCCAACCCGGCCACTGACATCGTCCTGAATCTGATGGATTCGGACATGAAGATGAACAACAACAACCAGAACTACCTCTGGCAGGCCGGCGGCCTGGCGGTGGGCGGCGTCATCAGCGCTGTCGACCCGAAGTTCATCACCGTGGCCGATGGCAGCAAGGCGCTGGTTGGCGGCACGGTCGGTCCCAAGACCGGCGTGTCCTTCGAGCCCATCTATCGCGAGAGCTACATCAAGAGCCGCGTGGCGGACCTGGACGGTACTTACCAAGGCGGCAACTGGCAGCTGCACGGCCAGGTCGGCACCACCAACAGCTCGGGCGGCAGCTCGCATGACCGCCACTTCTGGATGGAGGGCGACACGCGCACGACGATCTCGCTCGGGCCGGATCACTACGGCGTGAAGTACCTCGACATCAACCCGCTCGACCCCAAGGTTTTGACGCTCAAGGCCGGCGACGATCGCATCCGCCGCATGGAGGCCAAGGAGAACTACGCCCAGGGCGACGTGACCTTCGATCTCGACAGTGGCGTCATCAAGGCCGTGAAGCTGGGACTCAAGCTGCGCGACAACACGCTGAAGAACACCCGCATCCAGGGCACCGCCGGCCCAGGCTCCACGGGCTGGCAATCGTTCAGCCTGTCTGACCTGTCCACCGGCCCCTCGCCGCTGCTGAGCCAGGCGGCGGCCACGTCCGACGCGCTGACCCAATACGCCTGGTATGACGACGCGCTGGTTGCGAGCAAGGGCATCCCGATGTTCGACAAGGCCATGACGTACAAGGACGTGCTCAACGAGAACTACCAGATCAAGGAGCGCATCAGCGCCGTCTACGCCAAGGCCGACTATGCGATGGGGCAGTTGCGCGGTGATTTCGGCCTGCGCTTCGTGCGCACGCAGCAGACCTCTGACGGCTACCTCGGCAACGCCAGCGGCGGCTTCTCGCCCACCAGCGTCGGCAACAACTACACCGATGCGCTGCCCAGCCTGAACGTCGTCTACGACCTCAGCAAGCAGCTCATCCTGCGCGGTTCGGTCTCGCGCGCCATGGCCCGCCAGACCTTCGACCTGCTCAGCCCAGGCATGCGTCGCGACGGCACCGTGCTGTCCAAGGGCTATGCCGGCAACCCGCTGCTCAAGCCGGTGCACGCCAACCAGGCCGAGATCGGCGCCGAGTGGTACTACGCCGATGCGGCGCTGATCTCGGGCACCTTCTTCATCAAGAAGCTCGACACCTTCACCTACAAGGCTTCCAAGTCCGAGCAGGTGGGCAGCGAGACCTTGACCATCGAGCGCCCCTACAACGCCGACAACGGCGCCGACATCAAGGGCTTCGAACTGCAGTGGCAGCAGCCCTTCGGCAACACAGGTTTCGGCACCGTCGTGAACTACACCTTCACCGACGCCAAGGCCGGCGCCGTGGCCGGCCAGCCGCGCCTGAAGGTGCTGGGAAATTCGCGTGACCAGTTCAACTTCAGCGGCTACTACGAGCAGGGGCCCATCACGCTGCGCGTCTCGTACAACTACCGCTCCAAGAGCTATGGCAACGTGGAGATGGGCGGCCAGGTCGTCAACAGCGCCTACGGCCAGTGGGATGCGTCGGCCAGCTGGGACGTGACGCCGAAGATCGCGTTGTATGCGAGTGCGGTGAACCTCAACAACGAGGTCATCAAGTCCAACACGGTCGATGGCATCCCTGTCGGTGTCTACGAAAACGGCGCTCGCTACAGCGTCGGCGTGCGAGCCAAGTTCTAAGGTTCGACCTCTGTTGCGGTTCCTGGCGGCGGTGTACACCCACCGCTGCCAGCCCTTGCCTGACGCCTTCTCAAATGCACACCAAAACCCTCACACCCACGGCAGGCCAGGGCGTGCTGCTGCCGATGATCTTCATCGGGCTGATGTTCTTCATCCTCGGCTTCGTCACCTGGTTGAACGGCTCGCTGATTCCCTTCCTCAAGATCGTCTGCGAGCTGAACAACTTCCAGGCGCTGTGGGTGGCGTTTGCCTTCTACATCGCCTACACGGTCATGGCACTGCCGAGCGCGGCCATCCTGGCGCGCATCGGCTACAAGAAAGGCATGACGGCTGCATTGGGCGTCATGGCCATCGGCGCACTGGCCTTCATTCCGGCGGCGCGCTCAGGCGCCTACCCAGTCTTCCTGCTGGCGCTGTTCACGTTGGCCAGCGGCATGACCTTGATGCAGACGGCCATCAACCCCTACATCGTCTGCATCGGTTCGCGCGAGAGCGCGGCCATGCGTATCTCGATCATGGGCTTGTTCAACAAGGGCGCCGGCATCGTCGTGCCGCTGGTGTTCTCGGCGCTGATCCTGTCCGGCATGGAACGCTTCTCCGAGTCGGCGCTTGCGGCGGTCGATGCGGCGGGGCGGGAAGCGCTACGCAACGAGCTGTCGCAGCGCCTGGTCTTTCCCTATGCGGTGATGGCCGTGGGGTTGGTCATCTTCATGGCGCTCATCCACTTCTCGTCGCTGCGCGAGCCCGAGCTGGAAGCGGCTGATGCACCCACCGGTGCCGTGAAGCGCTGGGGCGTCTTCCAGCATCCGCAGGTGGTGCTCGGTGCGATGGCCTTGTTCGGCTATGTCGGTGTGGAAGTCATCGCCGGCGATACCATCGGCCTGTATGGCCGTGAACTTGGCGTGGCCCACTACGGCGTGTTGACGTCCTACACCATGGGCTTCATGGTGCTGGGCTATCTGCTCGGCGTGGCGCTGATTCCGCGCTGGATGTCACAGCGTCTGGCCCTGATCTTCTCGGCCGTCAGCGGCATCGCCTTCGTGCTCGGCGTGGCCATGTCGTCGCCGACGGAGTCGGGCATCTCGCAGGCCCTGCTGGGTTGGGCCGGCGTGCCGTCGGTCCCGAACACGGTGTTCTTCCTCGCCATGCTAGGCCTGTCCAACGCGCTGGTCTGGCCCTCGATCTGGCCGCTCGCGCTCGAAGGCCTGGGCAAGTACACGGCGGCCGGTTCGGCCCTGCTCATCATGGGCATCGCGGGCGGTGCGCTGATCCCCATGCTCTACGGCCACTTCGCCGATGTGTGGACGCCGCAGCGGGGCTACTGGGTCATGCTGCCCTGGTACGGGCTCATCCTGTTCTACGCGCTGTTCGGCAGCCGGCTCAGGAAATGGTGAGGCTGTCGTCCGGGGCTCGCCGCGGCTGCTGATGCAGCCCTCGTCGGGGGTGCGAGGGCAGGGCAGCGGACCTACGCTGTCGCGATCGCCTGCTCGGCCAAGTTGCGGATGACGTCCGTGAACGCTTGAACCGCGGTGCTGGGGGGCTCGTCTCGCAATGTGATCAGGCCGAAGTCGGGCATGCGATCGGGGAGGTCGGCGGCAATTCGCGTCAGCAGACCCCGCCGCACGTACTTGTCCACCAGCGCAGCAGGCTGCAGCGACAGCATGTGGGTGCTCTGCATCAGCTCAATCGCAAACAGGAACGACGGCGTCTCGACAATGCCCGAGGTGAGCGACAGGCCCGTGCTGCTGAAGATGTCGTCCGACACCTTGCGCAGCGCCGTGGACGTCGGATAGAGGATCCACGGCCAGCGCGAGAGTTCCAAAAGCCCCGGTGCCTGAACGCCGCGCAGCGGATGGTGAACGCCGGCAGTGATCTGCAATCCTTCGCCGGCGAGCCTTTCGTACTGGAACTGGTCGCTTTGCGATTTGTCGGTGAAACGGCCGATCATCACGTCGATCTTGCGCTCGGCCAGCCAGATGATCAGCTGGTCGCTGCTCTGTTCCAGGATCTTCAACACCAGCAACGGACGCAGGCGCTGCAGCTCGGCCACCGCCGCAATCAGCAGGTGCGCCGCCGAGCCCGAGATGGCGCCGATCGTCAAATGGCCGTGCCCACCCTGCTTCAGGGTGCTGAACTCGTCGACGAACTTGCGATGGCTGTCCAGCGCCGCGTGGGCGTAGCGCAAGGTGAACAGGCCTAGCTCATTCGGCCGCATGCCACGCGGCAGACGATCGAACAGGCGTGACTCCAGCATCTCCTCGATGTCCATGAGCACCTTGGTGGCCGCCGGCTGGGTGATGTGCATCTGTTCGGCAGTCAGCCGCAGATTGCGTGTCCGTCCCAGGATGTCGAGGAAGTGCAGATGCCTGAAACGCAGCCGGGCCAGTTGCGCCACAGCCAAGGGTTTCCCAGGGGGCTTGTCGGAACTCATCAGCATTTGGAATGGATGCTAGCTAAAAAATTCAGTGGACTGGGCTCCTGGGCTCACCTAGCCTCCAGCTCCACCAAGAACCGCCCCAGAGGGGCCGGCAGGTCGGAGCAAGGTCGCACGCTCCGAACTTCACGATCCTGGAGACATCATGCAAATCAGATCACTTGGCCTCGCCGCGGCCCTGCTCGCCGCCCTCGCCGGCCCCGCTTCGGCGCAAATCAAGGAGCACGTGTTCAAGGTCGGCATCGGCCTCAGCGACGACCATCCTCAGGCGAAGGCGCTGAAGTTCTTCGCCGAACAGCTGGCAGCCAAGAGCGGCGGCAAGCTGGTGGCGCGTGTCTTCGCCAGCGGCGCGCTGGGCAACGACATCAGCATGACGTCGGCGCTGCGGGGCGGCACCCTTGAGATGACCGTCCCCGACAGCTCGACGCTCGTGTCCCTCGTCAAGCCCTTCGGCGTGATCAACCTGCCTTTGACCTTCAACAACGAGCAGGAAGCCGATGCGGTGCTGGACGGCCCCTTTGGCCAGAAGCTGCTGGCCACGCTGCCCGAGAAAGGCCTGATTGGCCTGGGCTTCTGGGAAAACGGCTTCCGCCACGTCACCAACTCGCGCCGCCCCGTGCAGCGCGCGGACGACCTGAGCGGCCTGAAGCTTCGCGTCATCCAGAGTCCACTGTTCCTGGACACCTTCAACGCATTGGGTGCGAACGCCACGCCGATGCCCTTCACCGAGTTGTACACGGCGATGGAGCAGTCGGCGGTGGATGGCCAGGAGAACCCCGCCGCCACCATCCTGGCCAGCAAGTTCTACGAGGTGCAGAAGCACATGGTGCTGTCGCGGCACATGTACAGCGCCTGGGTGTTGCTGATGTCCAAGAAGACCTGGGACGGCCTCTCGGCGGACGAACGAAAGATCGTGCAGGACGCCGCACGCGAAGCCACGCTGTACGAGCGCAAGACCATCCGCGCGTTCTCCGAGACGGCCCTGGCCGAGCTCAAGAAGGCCGGMATGCAGATCACCGACCTGCCGGCGGCCGAGCAGGCCAAGATGCGCAGCAAGCTGCAGCCGGTGCTGGCCAAGTTCAGCAAGGAGTTCGGCGAGGACACGACGGCGGAGTTGAATGCCGAACTGGCCAAGGTGCGCAGCGGCACGGCAGCCGCCAAGTAGTTTGTTCCACAGGGAGGCGCAGCCATCCGCCTGGCGCCCTCCTTGGTTCGGCACGGCCTGCCGGCATGGCGCATCGCCACGCGCTCCGCGTCCCACCTTTCACAACATCCGAGAAGCCTGAATGACCGCGACAACGACCGCCCTGCCTGCGCGCGCCGAGGGCGTGCACCCCCTGCTGCCGCAAGACGGCCTGGCCGGCACGCTGGTGGGCCGCGTCTGGCGCGCTGGCACGCCCGGTGGCCCGTCCGTGGTGGTGCTGCGCCCGGAGGGCGTGTTCGACGTCAGCCGGCACTTCGCCACCATGAGCACCTTGCTCGAGACAGACGATCCGGCGTCGGCCGCGCGCTCGGTGACCGGCGAGTTCTTGTGCACCGTCGACGCATTGCTGGACAACAGCAAGGCCGAAGGCCGCGACCCGGCTTTGCCGTGGCTGCTGGCGCCATGCGACCTGCAAGTGGTCAAAGCCGCTGGCGTCACCTTTGCCTCGAGCTTGATCGAGCGTGTGATCGAGGAGCAGGCGCGCGGCGACGCCGGTCGTGCCCAAGCGCTGCGCAGCCAGGTCCTGGCGCTGATCGGCGACAGCCTGGCCGACATCCGCCCTGGGTCGCCTCAGGCGCAGGCGCTGAAGACGCTGCTGCAGCAGAAGAACCTGTGGTCGCAGTACCTGGAGGTCGGCATCGGGCCGGATGCCGAGGTCTTCACCAAGGCGCCGGTGCTCGCGGCCGTGGGGCATGGCCAGGACATCGGCATCCGCGCCGATTCCGCCTGGAACAACCCCGAGCCCGAGGTCGTGCTGGCTGTCAACAGCCGGGGCGTCATCGTCGGCGCAGCACTGGGCAACGACGTGAACCTGCGCGACATCGAAGGTCGCAGCGCGCTGCTGCTCGGCAAGGCCAAGGACAACAACGCCTCCTGTGCCATCGGCCCCTTCATCCGCCTGTTCGACGACCCGTTCGGCCTGAGCGAGGTGCGCCGCGAGACCGTGCACCTGCACGTGAGCGGGGACGACGGCTACGCGCTGCGCGGCATCAACACCATGGCCAAGATCAGCCGCGACCCGGTCGACCTCGTGGCCCAGACGATGGCCAGCCATCAATACCCCGACGGCTTCATGCTGTTCCTGGGCACGCTGTTCGCGCCCACCGAAGACCGTGACGAGCCCGGCAGCGGCTTCACCCACAAGCTGGGCGACGTGGTCACCATCCACAGCCACTGGCTGGGCAGCCTGCAAAACCGCGTGACGCATTGCGAGACGGCGCCGCCGTGGCGCTTCGGCCTGCGCGCCCTCATAGGCAACCTGGCTGAACGCGGCCTGCTGCAGGGGGCGCGGCTGTGACAGCCGGGCGTCTCGTGGGGAAGGCGCCTTGATCGACGTCGCCATCCAGCGGCTGTGCCGCGCCATCGACTTGGCTGTCGGCGCTGCACTCGCCGTGATGGTGGTGCTGGTGTTCGGCAACGTCGTGCTGCGCTATGCCTTCAACTCCGGCATCGCCGTCAGTGAAGAAGTCTCGCGCTGGCTGTTCGTCTGGCTGTGCTTCATGGGCGCCGTGGTGGCGATGAAGGACGGCGCACACCTGGGCACCGACATGCTCGTGTCGCGCTTGCCGGTGGCGGGCAAGAAGGCCTGCATGGTGTTGGGCCACCTGCTCATGCTGTACCTGACCTGGCTGTTCCTTCAGGGCAGTTGGCAGCAGGCTCGCATCAACCTGGACGTGGCAGCGCCGGTGACCGGCGCATCCATGGCCATCTTCTATGCGCCGGGCGTGGTCTTCTCTGTCTGCGCCGGTATCCTGCTGCTGTTGCAGCTCGCACGGCTGCTGACCGGCAACCTCGAGGAGAGCGACCTCGTGATGGTCACGGAGTCCGAAGAGCAGGCCGAGCTCGAAGCCCTGCAGGCCGAGTTGGCGCGCAGCGAACCGCAGCGTGATCAGCCACCTGCCCACGGCGCCGGCGACACACCCGGTCGCCCACATCAATGACGGTCCTCATCTTCCTCGGCAGCCTGCTCGGCGCCATGGCACTGGGCATACCCATCGCCTATGCCCTGCTGGCGAGCGGCGTCGCGTTGATGTGGCATCTGGACCTGTTCGACGCGCAGATCCTGGCGCAGAACTTCATCAACGGTGCGGACAGTTTTCCGCTGCTGGCGGTGCCGTTCTTCATGCTGGCCGGCGAGATCATGAACGTCGGCGGGCTGTCGCAGCGCATCGTCAACTTCGCGCTGGCGCTCGTGGGCCACGTCAAGGGTGGGTTGGGCTACGTCGTGATCCTCGCGGCCTGCCTGCTGTCGGCGCTGTCGGGCTCGGCGGTGGCTGACGCTGCCGCGCTGACGGCGCTGCTGCTGCCGATGATGATCAAGGCTGGGCACAAGAGGGAAGTGTCCGGCGGACTGATCGCGGCGGCGGGTGTCATCGGTCCCATCATTCCGCCGAGCATCGGCTTCGTCATTTTCGGCGTCGCCGCCAATGTGTCGATCAGCAAGCTGTTCATCGCCGGCATCGTCCCCGGCATCATGATCGGCATCGGCCTGGCGCTGACCTGGTGGTGGGTCGGCCGCAAGGAGGCGCTGGCCTTGCCTCAACGCAAGACGCGCGCCGAAGTCTGGGCCGCGGCACGCGAGTCGGTGTGGGCGCTCATGCTGCCGGTCTTCATCCTGGTGGGGCTGCGGATGGGCGTGTTCACGCCTACTGAAGCAGCGGTCGTGGCCGCGGTCTACGCGCTGTTCGTCAGCACCGTGCTGTACCGCGAGCTGAAGCTGCAGGCGCTGATGCGCATCTTCATCACGGCCGCGCGCACCACGGCGGTGGTCATGTTCCTGGTGGCTTCGGCCATGGTGTC
>NZ_JBFULE010000058.1:0-15944 GCF_056400485.1 Roseateles sp. P5_B10 | reverse complement strand
GGTCAAGAAGATCCGCAATGCCGGCCGGTCGCTGCAGACCATCATCAACGACATCCTGGACTTCTCCAAGATCGAGGCCGGCCAGCTGGAGATCGAAGAGGCCCCCCTGCACCTGGACGGCGTGCTGGACAACCTGGCCAACATCATGAGCGCCAATGCGGGCGACAAGGATCTGGAGCTTGTCATCTCGCCGGCGCCCGATGTTGGTGGCGAACTGCACGGCGATGCGCTGCGGCTCGAACAGATCCTGATCAACCTGACCAGCAACGCCATCAAGTTCACCTCCAGCGGTGTCGTCAAGGTCGGCATCGCGCTGCTGGAGCGCACCGACGGCTCGGCTCGCCTTCGTTTTTCGGTCAGCGACACGGGCATCGGCATTCCGCTGGAGAAGCAGAGCCACATCTTCTCGGCCTTTGCCCAGGCGGACATGTCAACGACTCGCCGCTTCGGAGGTACCGGGCTGGGATTGGCGATCTGCCGCCAGCTCGTCACCAAGATGGGCGGAGAGATCGGCGTCATCAGCACGCCTGGCAAAGGCAGCGAATTCTGGTTCAGCCTGCCTTTCAAATGGGTCCCGATCCAGAACTACCAGCCCGCGGCGCTGTCAAAACTGGAAGTCCTGGTAGCGGACGACAGCGACGTGGCGCGCGAAAACCTTGCGCTGACCGCTCGGGCCATGGGCTGGGCAYCCACGCTGACCGATTCCGGCGAAGCCGCCCTCGGCAAGGTGCGCAATCGACTCCAGGGCACCGAGGCCTATGACGTGCTCCTGCTGGACTGGAAGATGCCCGGCCTGGACGGGCTGGCGACCGCGCGGGCCATCCGCCGCACGATGGAGGGACAGCAAGCGCCCATCGTGCTGATGGTGACGGCCTACTCCCGGGACGAGCTCCTCAAGAGCGAGGGCAGCGAGCTGATCGACGGCGTGCTCAACAAGCCCGTGACCAGCTCTTCGCTGTACAACAGCGTGGCCCAGGCCATGCGACGCCGGGGGGTTGCGACCATGTCCGACARCCCGCAAGCCGAGGCGACGCAGCGCCTTGTTGGCCTGCGCGCCCTCGTCGTTGACGACAGCGACATCAACCGCGAGGTTGCGCTGCGCATCCTCGAGTCCGAAGGCGCCACCGTGCAGCTGGCCGAGAACGGCCTGCAGGCCCTGGATTGGCTGACGGCCCATGTCGGCGAGGTCGACATCGTGCTGATGGACGTCCAGATGCCGGTGATGGACGGCTACCAGGCAACGCGCGTGCTGCGCGGCACGCCAGGCCTGGCAGACCTCCCGGTCATCGCGCTGACGGCCGGCGCGTTCAAGATCCAGCAGGAAGAGGCGCGGGAAGCCGGCATGAATGCCTTCGTGGCCAAGCCCTTTGCCGTCGATGAGCTGATCGCGGCCATTCAGCGCCTGACCGCGCAGCGCGAGCCGGCCGACATCGCATCCGTCGAGGCCGTGGCGCCGGTCGGCCCGCAGGCCGAGGACGGCGTGCCCTTTGAAGACATCTCGGTGGCCGACGCGCGCAAGGTCTGGCAGGACCTCGCCGTCTACCGGAAGTTCCTGGCCAAGTTTGCCCGCGACAACGGCGACAGCGCGGCGCAGCTGCGCAAGCTGCTCAACCAGGGGCAAGAAAAGGAAGCCACCGCCCTGCTGCACAAGCTCAAGGGCTCTGCGGGCAACCTGGCTCTTCCCCAGCTGGCACGCGCTGCCGGCCGCCTGGAGCATCGGCTGATCGAAGGCAGGGACCCCTTCGACGAATGGGCACCGTTCGAGGCCGCCTTCGCCCAGGCCCTCCGATCGATTGCGGCGTTCACGGCTGACGCCGCCGCGAATGAACCGCAGCCGGCGCCGGCCAGCCCGTCCGTCGACAGGGCACGGGTGGCGGCCCTGCTTCATGAGCTGCTGGACGCACTGGACAGCGACAACCCGGACCTGGCCGCACCCGTGCTCCAGCGTCTGGACGGGCTGCTGCCGCAGGCCACGCTGGCCGCCTTGCTGGCCAGCGTCGAGGAGTTCGATTTCCGGCGTGCGGAACAGATGGCGCGGGACCTCGTCGCCGAACTGGAAGAGCAAAGGAAGTAGGCATGCCGAACGGACCCATCCTCATCGTCGACGACGAGCCGATCAACCTCGCAACCTTGAAGCAGATCCTCGCGCCGCACTATCCGCTGGCGTTCGCGCGCAGTGGCGGTGAATGCCTCGCCGCCGCGCAGAAGCACCAGCCTTCGTTGATCCTGCTGGACGTCCAGATGCCCGACCTGGACGGCTATGAGGTCTGCCGCCGGCTCAAGGCCGCCCCCCAGACCCAGCACATCGCCGTCATCTTCGTGACGGCGCTGGCCGACGTCGGCGACGAGGCCGCGGGATTCGACTGCGGCGCGGTCGACTACATCGTCAAGCCCGTGTCGCCGGCCCTGGTGCTGGCACGGGTGCGCACCCACCTGTCGCTGGTGCATACCTCCATGCTGGAGCGCTACGTCAAGGAGCTCGAGGCCCAGCAGCTGAAGATCAGCCGGCTCAGCCGCATCAAGAGCGTCCTGAGCGGCATCAACTCGGCCATCGTCAGGCTGCGCGACCGGCAGGCGCTGTTCGATGAAACCTGCCGCATCGCCGCCGAGGATGGCGGCTTCGCGAGTGCCTGGATCGGCCTCGCCCACGGCCCTTTGAAGAGGCTCGACCCCATTGCCGCGCGAGGCCTGGATGCCGGGCAGCTCGACGAGTTGCGCGGCGCTCTGGGCGCCACCGGTGGGCCAGGCCGCCGCTCACTTCCCTACCGGGCGCTCGATGGCGGCGGCGTCGTGTACTGCAACGACCTCTCGCAGGAGGACATGGGTGCGGCTGTCCACGCCGTTGCGCCGGCGAAGGGGGTCGGCTCCGCGATTGCGCTGCCGTTGACTTCCGGTGACCGGCTCGTCGGCGTCATCGCGCTGTACGCCACGGAGGCCCATCTCTTCGACGAGGACGAGCTCAAGCTGCTCGGCGAGCTGGCTGGCGATATCTCGTTTGCGCTCAGGCACATCGAGCAGGAGGAAAAGGTCCATTACCTGTCCCGCTATGACGCACTGACCGGCCTGCCCAACAACCTTGTCTTCCTGGACCGCCTTGACCTCGCAATCCAGTCCGCGGCTGCGGCCGGCACCGGCGTGGTGGCCGTCATTGCCAACCTCCACCGGTTCAAACGGCTGAACGACACCCTGGGCCGGCACGTGGGGGACCAGTTGCTGAGACAACTGGGGCAGCGCCTGGCCACCGAATTCGCGCGCAGCCACAACGTGGCCCGGCTGGCGGGCGACAACTTCGCCGTCGCCGGCAGCTACAAGGGCGACGAGGACGTCACGACGCTGCTGCGCGTGCTGGACGAAGTCATCGGCCGACCCACGTCAGTCGATGGCAGCGACGTCAGCCTGTCCGCCCACCTGGGCGTGTCCGTGTATCCGGAGGACGGCGCCAGTGCCGAATCGCTGTTCCGCAATGCCGAGTCCGCCCTCAAGCAGGCCCGTTTGGCTGGCGAGAAGCATGCCACCTATTCGCCCGAGATGAATGCCCGCATGGCCGAGAAGCTGGAGATGGAAGGGCAACTGCGCGAAGCATTGGCCCAGCAGCAGTTCGTGTTGCATTTCCAGCCCAAGGTCAATCTGGCCGATGGCCAGATCACCGCGGCCGAAGCCCTGATCCGCTGGCAGCATCCCAAGCGCGGCCTGGTGCCCCCGGGCGATTTCATTCCAATCGCCGAAGAGACTGGCCTCATCGTGCCCATCGGCGAATGGGTCATCCAGGCCGTCTGCGCCCAGCAGGCGGTCTGGCGGTCGCGAGGCATCGCGACGCGGCCGGTCGCGGTGAACCTGTCGACCCTGCAGTTCCGCGAGGGTCGGGTACGCCAGTGTGTCGAGCAAGCCCTGCGCGACAACGGACTGGGCGCCGACGCCATCGAACTCGAGCTGACCGAAACCCTGGTCATGCAGGATCCCATCGCGGCCGAGCGCACCATGCATGACCTCCGCCAGTTCGGCCTGCACCTGTCTCTGGACGACTTTGGCACCGGCTACTCCTCGCTCGCTTACCTGAAGCTCTTTCCTTTCAACTCGGTGAAGATCGACCGATCCTTCATCACCGATATCACACGCAGCCCAGAAGACGCCGCCATCTCGCTGGCCATCATCGCCATGGCTCACAGCATGCGCATGCACGTCATTGCGGAAGGCGTCGAGACCCCCGCGCAGCTGGAGTTCCTGAGGGCCAGCGGCTGCGACCAGATCCAGGGCTACCACTTCAGCCGCCCGGTGCCGGCCGAGGAATACGCCCGCATGCTGCTGGAGGGCCGGCAGTTGGCAATGACCGCAGCCGCCCCTGGCACGGGGGCGGCCGGCGAAAGGATCGCGCTGCCCATGCGACGCCAGCCTCTGGAACATTGACGGCGCGCCAGAGTAGGGTTTTCAGGGCTCCGCCAGCGGCGGGTCATTCACACATTTGGCGCATTCAAATTGGGGCATGGACCCGCTTCGGTGCATTGCCAGAACACATGGCGTGAGGGGCAGCGAGCGGTCTCGATGAGACCTTCCTGACGCCGCCGTCCAGGGCGTCAGACACCGGAAACTGGCCCTGCGGCTGACGCCGCCCAGCGGCACCAGCCGCGTGCAAATCCAGCCTGGAAAGCTGGCACGGCTCCTGCTCGTGATGACTTGTCATAACGAGTTGGACGGCCATGAGCAAAGGCGCTCTTGCAGCTAGGAAATCCTTGACGCTGGTCCCTGCCCCCGAGGCGGACGGCGCTCATCGCATCAAGCTGTCGTCACCGCTGCCGCTGTACACGCAGATCAAGGAGATCCTGCGCGCCCGCATCCTCGATGGCAGCTACCAGCCGCATCAGCAGATGCCGTCGGAGAGCGAGATGATGGCCGCGTTCGACGTCAGCCGCATCACGGTGCGCCAGGCGCTCAATGACCTGCAGAACGAAGGCCTGATCTTCCGCATCCACGGCAAGGGCAGCTTCGTCTCCAAGCCCAAGGCCTTCCAGGATCTGGGGCGCCTGCAGGGCTTCGGCGAGGCGATGCGGCAGATGGGCTACGAGACCTTTGCCCGCGTGCTGTCGATCAAGACGGTGCTGCCGTCGCAGCAGGTGGCCGAGAAGCTGCAGCTGGCCAAACGCGCCAAGGTCACGGAGCTGCACCGCCTGCGCTTCCTGAACCGCGAGCCGATCTCGCTGGACGTGACCTACGTGCCCGCGGCCATCGGCCAGCGCCTGGCCAAGGAAGACCTGGCCGCGCGCGACATCTTCGCCATCCTGGAGAACGACTACGGCCTGGCCCTCGGCCACGCCGAGCTGCAGATCGGCTCGACGCTGGCGGACGAGACGCTGGCCGGGCAGCTCAAGGTCGAGGAGGGCTCGCCCGTGCTCTTCATCGAGCGCACGACGCACACCGCCGACGGCGCGCCCATCGACTACGAACACCTCTATTACCGCGGTGACGCCTTCCAGTACAAGGTGCGCGTCGATCGCGTGCCTGTTTCCGAACGAGCCTCTTGAGGAGAGCCTGCACATGGACACGATCGAACACGAATACGACCTCGTCATCGTTGGCGGTGGAACCGGCGGCCCGATGGCCGCGGTGAAGGCCAAGGAGAAGAATCCCAAGCTGCGGGTGCTGCTGCTGGACAAGGCCAACGTCAAGCGCAGCGGCGCCATCAGCATGGGCATGGACGGGCTGAACAACGCCGTCATTCCCGGTCACGCCACACCCGAGCAGTACACCAAGGAGATCACCGTCGCCAACGACGGCATCGTCGACCAGAAGGGTGTCTACGCCTACGCGGCCAACAGCTACCCGATGATCGAGGAGCTGGACCGCTGGGGCATCAAGTTCGAGAAGGACGAGACCGGCGACTACTCGGTGCGCAAGGTCCACCACCTGGGCAGCTACGTGCTGCCCATGCCCGAGGGGCACCACATGAAGCGGGTGCTCTATCGCCAGCTCAAGCGGGCGCGCGTGGAGATCACCAACCGCGTCGTGGCCACGCGGCTGCTGACCGGGCCTGACGGCGAGATTGCCGGCGTTATGGGTTTCGACTGCCGCACGGCGGACTTCCACGTCATCAAGGCCAAGGCCGTCATCATCTGCACGGGCGCGGCCGGGCGTCTGGGCCTGCCCGCCAGTGGCTATTTGTTTGGCACCTACGAGAACCCGACCAACTGCGGTGAAGGGCACGTGATGGCCTATCACGCAGGCGCCGAGCTGACCAACCTCGAGTGCTTCCAGATCAACCCCCTGATCAAGGACTACAACGGCCCGGCTTGCGCCTACGTGACCGGCCCCTTCGGCGGCTACACGTCCAACAACGCCGGCCAGCGCTTCATCGAGTGCGACTACTGGAGCGGCCAGATGATGATGGAGTTCTTCAACGAACTCGAAGGCGGCAAGGGCCCGGTGTTCCTGAAGCTCGATCACCTGGCTGAAGAAACGATCAGCGAGATCGAGCACATCCTGCACACCAACGAGCGCCCCAGCCGCGGCCGCTTCCACGAGGGCCGCGGCACCGACTACCGCAAGCAGATGATCGAGATGCACATCTCGGAGATCGGCTTCTGCAGCGGCCACAGCGCCTCGGGCATCTGGACGAACGATCGCGGCGAGTGCTCCATCCCCGGGCTGTATGCGGCGGGCGATTGCGCCAGCATCCCGCACAACTACATGCTGGGCGCCTTCGTCTACGGCAAGTTCTGCGGCGAGAACGYGGCCGACTATGTCAGCGGCATCGCGGCGCCGGCCTTCGATGCCGGCCAGGTCGAGAAGGAGAAGGCCCGCGTCTATGCGCCGCTGGGCAGGACCGAGGGCCTGACGCCCTTCCAGGTCGAATACAAGACGCGCCGCATCGTCAACGACTACCTGCAGCCGCCCAAGGTCACCCGCAAGATGGAGATCGGCCTGCAGCGCTTCGACGAGATCCGCGAGGACCTGCAGCACATGGGCGCGGCCGACCCGCACGAGCTGATGCGCGCGATGGAGGCCCACACCATCCGCGACTGCGCCGAGCTGGCCGCGCGCGCCTCGCTGTACCGCACCGAGAGCCGCTGGGGCCTGTACCACCTGCGCGTGGACCACCCCGAGAAGAACGACGCCGACTGGTTCTGCCACACCAACGTGACCAGCGATGCCAACGGCAACGCCGTGTTCCGCAAGCGCGAGGTCGAGCCTTACGTCGTGGAGCTCAACGAGGAAGAGAAGTCCGCCTACCAGCGCCTGCGCGTCGCCACGCCCGCTGCCGCCTAGGGCCTGTTGACGCTATGGCAACGGGTCGCGTTGTGGCCAAAACGGCCGCGAGCAAGGCGCAAAGCGGAGYCGGGTTGSACACCCGGCGAGCATTTGCAACGCCGCGCGCGGYMKTTYTGGCSACAACCCKWMGGGAAGGCCCGCCGCCASGGGCCACTCSGCGTTGCGCCACTKGCCCGCACATSAGTGCGGGCGGCGTGTCACGCCTTGATTGGCCCGTGGCGGCGGGCCTTCGCGACCCATTGCCATAGCGTCAACAGGCCCTCAGGAGACCGCAATGACCATCACCATCACCCGCACCCAGGCCCCCGTCGTCATCGACGAAGACAAGTGCATCGCCGACAAGGGCTGCACCGTCTGCGTCGATGTCTGCCCGCTCGACGTGCTGGCCATCGATCTGACGAAGAACAAGGCGTTCATGAAGTTCGATGAATGCTGGTACTGCATGCCCTGCGAGAAGGACTGCCCCACCGGCGCCGTGCGCGTCGACATCCCCTACCTGGTGAGGTGATCATGCTTGCCACCATCCATGACCGGCTGCGCAACAGCGACGCGGGCGTGCGCCGCATCGCCGTCATCGACCTGCCCTACACCGACGAGGAAGACGACATCGCGCCGCTGCTGATTGCGGCGCTTGGCGACAGCGATGCCACCGTGCGGCTCGAAGCCGCCAAGGCCCTCGAAGGCTTCGAGGAGCCCGAGGTGCTGGCGGCACTGGCGCCGCGGCTCAAGGACGAGGACGCTGCCGTGCGCGAGGCCGTTGCCTACACGCTCGCAGAGCTGAAAGACTCAGCCTCCGCCACAGCGCTGCTGCCCTACCTGGGCGACGCGGACCCCGAAGTGCAGGCCGCCGCGCTGCAGGCCGTAAAAGCCCTGCGCGTGGACGCCGCCTTCGACCCCGCTATGGCCGCGCTCGCCCATGCCGACGCCAAGGTGCGCCGCGCTGCCGTCAGCGTGCTGGGCTATCTGAAGAAGCCGCAAGCCATCTCGGCGCTGACCGAGGTGGCGGCACACGACACAGATGCCGAAGTCCGCCGCGTCGCTGTCGGTGCGCTGAGCTTTGCCAACGATGCCGAGGTCAGCGTGCACCCGGCTCTCAGCCGCGCGCTGGCCGACCCGGTGTGGCAAGTGCGCGAGGAAGCTGCCACGACCTTCGCCAAGACCGGCTCGGCGCTGGGCGTGCCCAACCTCGTGCGCGCCATGGACGACGAGTACTGGCAGGTGCGGGTGAAGGCCGCTCGGTCCTTGGGCAAGCTGAAGGCGCGCGACGGCGTGATGGCGCTGGTGGAGGCGCTGATCCATCCGGTCAGCAACCTGCGCAAGGAAGCCGTCATCGCGCTGGGCGAGATCGGCGACCCGCGCGCCATCACGCCGCTGGAACGCACGCTGCGCGATCCCGACCCGGACGTGCGCAAACTGTCCAAGCTGGCCCTCACAACGATTCAAATGAATGGAGGTGCGGCATGACCTTCGTCGTCACCGAGGCTTGCATCCGCTGCAAGTACACCGACTGCRTCGCCGCCTGCCCCGTGGAGTGCTTCCACGAAGGCCCTGACTTTCTCGTCATCGACCCCAGCGCCTGCATCGACTGCGGCGTCTGCGTACCGGAGTGTCCGGTCGAGGCCATCTTCGACGAGAAGGACCTGCCCCCCGAACAGCGCGAATACGCCGAACTGAACCGGCGCCTGGCCGCGCAATGGCCGCTCATCACTGCCGCACAGGAACCGCTGCCCGATGCCGAGCACTGGGCCAACCAGACGCACAAGCGCGCCCTGCTGACGGAGACCGCCGCGCCCGCCTGAGACCCGGCGCGGCGCAGGCACCGATCTTGCGCCGCTGCTTCTGAACCTACCCGACTGCCAGGAGATTGAGATGAAGTTGCCCCAGCTCTCGCATGTTTCCGCCACCCTCGCGAAGTGCCTCGCGCTCTGCGCGGCCTTCCTGGCCCCGCAGGCCCACGCCGCCAAGGAGGTGGTGACCATCGGCATCGGCACGCAGAACACCACCACCAACACCGTCACCGGTGGCGTGGTGCTCAAGGAGCTGAAGCTGCTGGAGAAGCACCTGCCCAAGACGGGCAAGTACGCCAACATCGAGTGGAAGCTCGACTGGCAGAACTTCACTTCCGGCCCGCCCATCACCAACGGCATGGTCGCCGGCAAGCTGCAGATCGGCATGATGGGCGACTACCCGCTGCTGGTGAACGGCGCCACCGGGCAGCTCAACAAGGGCAACGAGACCCAGCTCGTCGCCGTCATCGCCTACAACGCCTTCGGCTCGGGCAACGGCGTCGTGGTGCACAAGGACAGCCCCTACTACGAGCTGGCCGACCTCAAGGGCAAGACGGTGTCGGTGCCGTTCGGCTCGGCAGCACACGGCATGATGCTGCAGGCCATGCAGGAGCGCGGCTGGCCGGCGGACTACTGGAACCTCGTCAGCCAGAGCCCCGAGGTGGGCACCACCAATCTGCAGGAAAAGAAGATCGACGCCCACGGCGACTTCGTGCCCTTCGCCGACCTGCTGCCGCAGCGCGGCTTCGCCCGCAAGATCTTCGACGGCGCACAGACCAAGGTGCCGACCTTCCACGGCGTCGTCGTGCGCAAGGAATTCGCCGACAAATACCCCGAGGCCGTTGTGGCCTACATCAAGGCCTTGATGGAGGCCAACGACTGGGTGCGCAAGGACCCCAAGCTGGCCGCCRCCAAGATCGAAGAGTGGACCAAGATCGAGAAGGAGGTCGTCTACCTCTTCCTCGGCCCGGGCGGCATCCACACGCTGGACCCGAGCATCAAGCCGCGCTGGGTCGAGACGATCAAGATCGCACACGGCGTGCTGGCCAAGCTGGGCCGCGTGAAGGAGTTCGACGCCGTCGCCTGGGTCAACGAGAGCTATCTGCGCGAAGCCTTCAAGCAGCGCGGCCAGGACTACGAGGCCCAGAAGCAGACGCTCGCCAACTACGACATTGCCGGCAACGACCCCATCTGCAAGGTGCCGGTCACGCGGCCCAAGGAGGCCGGCGAGATCTGGCTGTCCAGCGGCGAGATCGTCGTGGCCAGCTCGCCCGCCTGCCTGCTGGCTGGCGTGAAGCAGTACGAGGCGGCGGGCAAGAAGGTCAACGTCGCCTACCTCTACGACAAGGAGCTGGGCATCAAGGTCGTCGCCGACAAGGCTTTCTACGCGGTCGACGCCAGCAACCCCAAGGCGCCGCTGGCCGTGCCCTTCCTGCTGAAGAAAGACGCCGAGGCCTACGCCGCCAGGACGCACGGCAAGCTCGCCACCTTTGCGGAGGCCCTGGGGCAGGCCAACGCCACTGTCGTCGCGGTCAGCGTGAAGTGAACACCATGAGCGCGCTGCCCCGCATCCAAACCTACACGCCGCCCCTGGCGCCGCCTGCTGCAATGCCTGCGGCGGCGCCCAAGGCGGCCCCGCCCGCCCACGTGGGCCAGGGCATCACGCCGCTGCCCCTGCCGTTGCCCGCGGCTGCTGCGCCCAGCCTGTGGCAGCGCTTCTGGCGGGGCCGTGGCGCGGCGGCGCTGATGGGCGCGCTGTCCATCGCCAGCGTGCTGCTCTTCTGGCACCTGGCCACGCGCTACAAGCTCGACGCCTACATCCGCTTCAACAACATCCCCACGCCGGCCCAAGTGCTGGAGAAGGTGGTGGAGGTCAACGCCAGCCCGAAGTTCGTCACCAACATCGGCATCAGCGTGCGGCGCATCCTGCTCGGCTTCCTGGTGGCCACGGGCCTGGGCGTCGGCCTGGGCATCCTGATCGGCCGCTACCGCATCGTGCGCGGGCTGGCCATGCCGGCGATGGAGGTTTTCCGGCCCATCCCGGCCATCGCCTGGGTGCCGATGTCCATCATGCTGTGGCCCGACAACGAGGTGAGCATCGTCTTCATCACCTTCCTGGGCGCCTTCTTCCCGATCCTGCTGAACACCGTGCATGGGGTCGAGGCCATCGACCCGGTGCTGCTGCGCGCCGCCCGCACGCTGGGCGCGGGCGAGGCCAGCCTGCTCAGGCACGTGGTGCTGCCCGGCGCCCTGCCCCACATCTTCACGGGCCTGGCGGTAGGCATGGGCGTGGCCTGGGTGTCGCTGATCGCCGCCGAGATGATCTCGGGGCAGTTCGGCATCGGCTACTTCACGTGGGAGGCCTACTCCCTGATCAGCTACGCCGAGATTGCGCTCGGGATGATCACCATCGGCGTGCTGGGGCTGCTGTGCAGCGGCGCCATCCGGCTGCTGGCCAAGCTCGCCATGCCCTGGCAGGCTCATTCGCAAGGGGGACGGTGATGGACGTGGCAACAGCATCCCGTGGCCGCGTGGACGTGCGCGAGCTGGACATCCGCTTCCACTCAAAAGGCCAGGATTTCGAAGCCGTGCGCGCCGCCAACGTGCATGTGCGGCCCGGCGAGTTCGTGTCGCTGMTCGGCCCCTCCGGCTGCGGCAAGTCCACGCTGCTGAACGCGGTGGCAGGCTTCCTCAAGCCCAGTGGCGGCCAGGTGCTGCTGGACGGTCAACCCATCACGGGCCCGGGCTCGGACCGCGGCGTCGTGTTCCAGCAGTACTCGCTCTTCCCATGGATGACGGTGCGTGCCAACGTGGAGTTCGGGCTGCGCATGAAGGGTGCGTCGGCCAGCGACCGCGAGGCGCAGGCGCGCACGCTGCTGGGGCTGGCCGGCCTGCTGTCCTTCGAGAACCACTACCCCGACCAGCTCTCCGGCGGCATGAAGCAGCGCGTSGGCATCGTCCGCGCGCTGGCCACCAGCCCGCAGGTGCTGCTGATGGACGAGCCGTTCGGCGCSCTCGACTCTCAGACCCGCGTGGTGATGCAGGAGATCCTGACCAATATGTGGCAGCGCCTGCGCATCTCGGTGCTCTTCATCACGCACGACATCGAGGAGGCGGTGTTCCTGTCCGACCGCATCTACGTGATGACGGCAAGGCCCGGGCGCATCAAGGCCGAGCTGGACGTGCCGCTGCCGCGGCCGCGCACGCCGGACATGACCTCCGAACCCGAGTTCGTCGCCATGGTGCGCCAGATCAAGGGCCTGATCCGCGAGGAAAGCATCGCGGCCATGGGGGGCGAACTGAGCGAAGGCGGGCTGGCGGGCCTGTGCACCGAGATCGGCCCGCAGGGCGTGGAGCACCTCGTCTGATGGACGCCATTCCCACCGAAGTCGTCTGGCACCAGGCCAGTGGCGTGCTGGCGCTGGCCTGGGCCGATGGCCGCGCCGCCCGCCTCAGCGGCCCGGTGCTGCGCGCCGCCTGCAAATGTGCCGGCTGCGAGCAGCGCCGGCGCAGCGGCGAGCCCGTGCAGGCGCCCATCGACACACAGCTCACCGCCCTCCACCCCGTCGGGCCGCAGGGCCTGCAGCTCGTCTTCAGCGACGGCCACGACCGCGGCATCTACCCCTGGCCCTATCTGCATCAACTCTGCCTRGAGCCTTGCGCATGAGCATCCTTTTCGACGCCAAGGTGCTGGACGTCCGCCACTGGACCGACCGCCAGTTCTCCTTCACCTGCACTCGTGACCCGGGCTTTCGCTTCCAAAGCGGGCAGTTCACGATGATCGGCCTGATGGTCGACGGCAAGCCGCTGCTGCGCGCCTACAGCGTCGTCAGCCCGCACTGGGACGACACGCTGGAGTTCCTCAGCATCAAGGTGCCCGACGGCCCTCTGACCTCGCGCCTGCAGCACATCCAGGTTGGCGACACGGTGCACATCGGCCGCAAGGCCTCGGGCACCCTCGTCACGCAGAACCTGCTGGCCGGCCGGCATCTCTACCTGCTGGCCACCGGCACGGGCCTGGCGCCGTTCATGGCCATCGTGCGCGACCCCGACGTCTACGAGCTCTACGAGAAGGTCATCCTCGTGCATGGCTGTCGCCAGGTGAGCGAGCTGGCCTACGAGGACATCATCACGCGCGAGCTGCCCGACAACGAATTCTTCGGCGACCAGGTGCGCGACAAGCTCATCTACTACCCGACCGTCACGCGCGAGCCCTTCCGCAACCAGGGGCGCATCCCGACGCTCATGGCCAACGGCAAGCTGCCCAGCGACATCGGCCTGCCGCCACTGTGCAAGGAGAACGACCGCTTCATGCTGTGCGGCAGCCCCGAGATGTTGCGCGACACGCGCGCGGTGTTCGACGAGATGGGCATGACCGAGGGCAATATGAGCCATCCCGGGCATTTCGTCATCGAGCGGGCCTTCGTCGAGAAATAGCCCTAGATCCGGCAGTTGACCGCTCACCATTCTTCGAAAGAATCGATGCATCAACACCTTGGCGTTTGGTCCGTCCTCACCACTTCGGTGAACAACGCTGCACGCCCGCTGGTCTGGCGCTTCAGCCCGCTGGSGGYGTTGCTCCKCCTCGTGGGCAYRAGCCCACTTCGTCGTCRCGCCTWSCCAGCGGCCCGCCTCGCCAGCCACTCGGTCGTGCCCAACTGCCGGATCTAGGGCCGCATGCTGGCACGGGCTGCCTTCTTCGACGCTCATGGCCAGGCCCTGCGGCGAGTCTGGCCGGGTTGGGCGACCTGCGTGCTGATCGCTTTGGCTGCGTCGTTCGTTGCCGCGCTGTATCAGGGGCCGCCGATGTTGTATGCGCTGCTGTTCGGCGCGGCGCTGCACAGCCAGAGCCCGCAGGACCGCACGGCCGCTGGTGTGGACTTCTGCGGCCGCACGCTGCTGCGCCTGGGCGTGGGGCTGCTGGGTGCGCGCATCAGCTGGGAGCAGGTCGCCGGGCTCGGTTGGCCGACCTTGCTTGTCGTGTTGTTCGCGGTCGCCAGCACCCTCCTGTGCGGTCGGTGGCTGGCGAAGGCACTGCGCCTGCCGTGGGCGCTCGGCGTGCTGGCGGGCGGCGCCACGGCCATCTGCGGCGCCTCTGCGGCGCTGGCGATCGGCGCGGTGCTGCCGCGCGCCGGTGAAGGGGAGACGCCGAACGAACGTCACGCGCTCGTCGTGGCCGTCTTGGCCACGCTGCTGTCGACAGCGGCGATGGTGGCCTACCCACTGATCGCGCGGCAGTTGCAGCTGTCGCCGGCCGGCGCTGGCCTCTTCATCGGCGCAAGCATCCATGACGTGGCGCAGGTGGTGGTGGCGGGCTATTCGATCTCTGCGGCCGCCGGCGACGCGGCCTCCATCGTCAAACTCCTGCGCGTCAGCCTGCTCTTCATCGTCGTGCTGGGCGTGTCCATCGCCTGCCGCAGTTCGGCCGACGAGCCGCCTCCCACGGCACGACCGATGGTGATGCGACTCGGCGCGCTGGTGCCGGGCTTTCTGTGGCTGTTCGTCGTGCTGGCGACGCTCAACTCGCTGGGATGCCTGCGGCCAGTGCAGGAGCAGCTCAATCTCGCCTCGCGCGCCTGCCTCATGCTGGGGGTGGCCGGGCTCGGCATGAAGACGTCGTTCCCGCACCTCGCCAGCGCAGGTTGGCGGCCCATCTTGCTGATGGTGGCGACGAGCTTGTGGCTTGCAGCCGTTTCGCTCGCCGCCGCCTGGGGATTGCGGTTTTATTGAGGGTCCAACAAATCAGACCGTGGTCGGTGAGTCGCTCTGCAGCGTCCTGTCTATCTCGACGCGGTTCCGGCCGGCCTCCTTGGCGCGATACAGGGCCTCGTCGGCCCGCTTGAGGGCGTTCGCAGCTGACCCTCCCGGCGGCGACAGCGCCACGCCGAAGCTGGCGGTGATTGCGAGGCGGCCCGCAGTACAGCTGACCTCGCTCTGCTGCACGCGTTCGCGAAGCTTCTCGGCCAGGCGGGCGGCATCACGCACACGCGTGCCCTGGCAGGCGATCAGGAACTCCTCGCCGCCCCAGCGACCGATGACATCGCTCGCGCGCAGGTTGGCCGCGACGATGGCCGCAACGCGGCGCAATACCTCGTCGCCGCAATCATGGCCATGGCGGTCGTTGACATGCTTGAAGTGGTCGATGTCCAGCAGCACGAGCGACATCCCCTGTGCCGCCTCTTCCATGTCACCCAGCGATTGCTCCAGGCCGCGCCGGTTCAACACACCGGTCAGTTCATCGACCGTAGCCAGGCGGCGCAGGTTCTCCTGCTCGATGCGCAACTGACGCGTGCGCGCTGTCAAGGCATCGATCTCCCGCTGCTGGCGGCGATGGCTCAGGCGCAGTCGCTGCCAGCCACGCAACACCATGGCGCAAGCACCAAAAAGCCAGGCAAGCAGGATTCCCAGGTAGACGCGGTCGTCGCTGATCAATTCGCCCTTCAGCACCAGGCGGCTAAGCTGCAGTTCATGGTGCTGGCCGGTCAGCTCTCCGGGAATGCCGATGGACAACGACGTCGCGTTGTCCAGGCTCGGCTGGTTGTACTCGCGAGGCAGGTTGAACATCTGAACCCACCAGTCGGGCACGTTGAGTTCGCTCAACTTGATGCGCACTGGTTGCTCAACGTCTCGCCTTCGAAGCGTGACCGCGTGCATCCGCGAGCTGTTGGCGTCCTCGAGCCTGGAGAAGCGTGGATCGAAATTCCGGATATCCAGATGCAGGAATGGCGCCGGCCCTTGGTATTTCAGTTCCAGCTCGATGTGGTCAAAACCGCTCAGATCCCGGCCGCGGCTGAGATCGTCGCCGGTCAGCAGATAGGTCAGGACGCACGGCTGGTACTTCCCGGAGACGACGTATTGGCAACGCCATCGCAACCGCCCGGCGTCCACCCACTGCAC
>NZ_JBFULE010000057.1:0-16058 GCF_056400485.1 Roseateles sp. P5_B10 | reverse complement strand
ATGAAAGCCGGGTCGCGCCGGGCAAAGTGACCGCCAGCGAAGGCGAATTCACCGGCGTCGCGGTGAGATTCCGCAGCGACGCCTAGCCGTTGGCGTAAAGGTCGATCTGACCCGTGTAGTTAGTATTGAGTGCGGTGTAGGACAGCGCGACGGTGCGCATGCCGCTGGAAGGAATGAAATCCTGCAGGCTGATCAGCGTGTCGGCGCCGGTGTCAAAGCGCCGCAGGTCCAGCGGCGGCAACGCTGAATACTGGCCGTTGGCAGGATCCCTGAGTTCGATCGAACCCGAAAGGCTGACGGTGTTCACGCTGAGCTTCACCCAGGGCAGGTACCTGGTCTGCGCAGCGGCCGTGCTTCCTATGTTCTGGGTGCCATCACATCCTGCCTGGCATGTGCCGCTGCCATAGCCCACGGGGTTCTTGCGATCTTGCGTCGTGGTGAATGAGGCGTAGACGGTGTATGTGTAGTTGAGCGAGCGCGTAGTGAACTTGTTCACTCCCAGCGCAGCGCCGTCGAGCTGCGACCAGGGAATGGAAAAGACGGCATTTCCTGGTGTGCCGCTGAGCGTGCCCGTTACCACATAGCCATTCAGCCGCATCTCGACCGTGATGACCGTTTGGCTGCTCAGGCCGGGGGAATAGGCAACCGGTATATCCAGCGACGGGTAAAGCACCGTCATGTCGGACACCTTGTCGCGGTCCAACGCGGCGACGCCGTTCGTCACCGTGTAGGTCAATCGATAGAAGGTCCCGTCTGCCTTTGCGATGACAAGGGCCCACTGTCCATTGGCCCCGCTCCCCGCAGGCAGGGCAGCCGACTTGTTGCCGGTAATGGACACGCCCGTCCAGTCGCCTTGACCCGGCCTGCGGTAGTAGACGGTGCCATTGCCGCTGACCCCAATAAATGCGGAAGTGAAGCTGAGAATCGTCGCGCTGGCGTTGCTGTTACCGTCCAGGCTGACTTCGGCCGCACCCGTGTGCACTGCGCCCTCTACCCAGGACCGGCCCATGGTCGCTACACCCGGCGCGGTTGGCATCAGCGTGCTGGCGGTAGCGCCACTGATGGGCGCAGCATAGAAAACGCCGCCTGAGCCCGCGATCTCGGTTGGCAAGATCTTGACCGGATCGGGTTGAGCGACCGTGATTGCACCGTACAGGTCGGTCAGCTGCTTGGTGAAGGCACTCGACAGCGTCGTCTGATCCTTCAGATAGCTGATCTTGATGTCGGCCGTCTTGATCAGCAGGTTGCGATTGTTGTAGGCGCTAAAGCTGTGGATGAGTGTGGCGTCTACCGCCGCCGCATCCAGCGACACGGTACGCAGATCGATGCCCGTGCTCGTGATCTGTCGCGTGGCATTGCCGTTGCGGTCGTAGATATAGAGCTTGGTGACGCCGTCGCCGCTGTTGCTGCGCTCGATCTTGCCAAGCACGTTGTAGTCGATGCGCTCCTGCCAGACGTCCGTAGTGCCCAGCCCCCGGGYCTCAACCTGCCCGAAGGCGTTGTAGCGCGTGCGCCGCACCTCGCCGGTGCCGATGTCGCTGGCCGTGGTTACGCGCCCCAGGGCGTCGTAGACATAGGTCTTGATGACGTTGTGGGTCGCGCCATTCGCGTCGCTCACATTGATCGTGACGCGGCTGGGCTGGCCGTTGGTGCCGATGGCGTAGCTCGTCAGGTTGCCGTTGGCATCGACGATGCCAGTGAGGTCGCCGTTGCGGTGGTCGTAGCGGTACTTGGTAACGCGGTCCTGGGCCGAAGTCTCGCCTAGCTTGACGATGCGGGTGACAGCGCTCAGGCCGTCGTACCGGGTGTCCGTCGTGGGCTGGACATCGGTGCCTCGGTAGTCCTTGAAGACCGGCGCGATGCGCTGGGTCTCGCGGCCCAGCAGATCGAACTTGACGGTGGTCTCGTTCCATCCGGTGCCGCCCGTGCCGGCCCCCACGTACTCGCGCGTCAGGCGCACCGCGTCCAGGCCGTTGTAAAAGTATTGCGTGCGGGCCGTCTGCGAACTGGTGCTGATGTTGCCACTGGCGTCAACGACGCTCGCAGCAACGTCCAGCACGCGCTGCTCGGTGACCCGGCCCAGGCGGTCCAGGTCATATTCCGTCTTGCGGCGGTCGATCGGGCTCAGGTACCCCAGGATGCCCACCGGGTCGCGCAGCGCAGCATTCCTGGCGAAGTCATCCTGGCGCACGTATTGCGTTGAGGTCAAGGCTCCGGCGTAGCGAGTCTGGCTCGTGGCGGCCATGAAGTGGCGGCCATAGTCCCAGGCAGTGGCGTAGCCTTCCTGGTCGATGCTCAGGGTCTGGCGGCCCAGCTTGTCGTAGTACCGGTACACCGAATTGCCGCGCGCATCCGTGTCCTGCACGATGTTGCCGCTGGCGTCGTAGGCCAGCTTGCGCACCTTGACGACACCCGGCGTTTGCAGGGCGGTCGTGAAGTTGCTGTCGTCGCTGCCGGTGGATTCCCAGTAGCGCATGCCGACGACCTGGACTTCGACCATGCGGTTGAGCTGGTCGTACAGGCGCAGCGTGGTGCGGTCCTTGCCAGCAGTCGTGACCGCCGCCGGTGGGGTGCCCGTTGCAGCGGGCATGGTCACGACCTGGGCCAGAGCCGTCTCGGTGAAGACGTTGCCGACCGCGTCCAGCGTGTAGGTGGTGTAGGCGCCGTCCGGCGCGATGCGGGCAACGACGTCGCCGCGCGAGTTGTAGTAGGTGAGACTGCGGCTGCCGGTACCGCTGACGACACCGCTTCCGGACCAGTTGCCGCGCCGCACCACCTCGATGACGCGGCCCAGGCGGTCGTAACCGGTGTAGTCCACCGGCGTGTAGGAGACCGTGCTGCCGTCAGCGTTGACGGCCGTGTAGGCGCGGCCGATGCGGTACACGAGGCGGTTCGCTTCGTCGTAGCGCATTTCCGTGACGCGCTCTTCAGGCAGGCCGACGGCCTCGGTCGCCTTGACGCGGTTGCCGCGACTGTCGTACTCGTAGGCGTTGGTGACCTTGATCGCAACGCCCTGCGCATTCTTGGCCTCAGCGCCCTCCTCGTTGGTCGAGGTTACGGGCAGGGTCTCTTGGGTCAGCCGGCCGAGCTTGTCGTAGCTGTAGCTGGTGACGCCGCCCAGCTTGTTGATCGCCGCGTCGCGTTCGCCGAAGGCGTTGAGCGAGCCGGACGCGCCCTCGGTATAGGTCTCGTTGTCGCTGTTGGCCCATTCGGTCCGCGTCAGCAGCCGGTTGGCCTTGTCGTAGCTGGCGGACGCCACGCTGTCCAGAGCGTCGTTGGCCGCATAGGCCACGGGCTTGCCGGCCACAATCCCTGACACCTTGGCGTCCACGTGCCGGGAACTCTGAAGGTTGCCGAAGGCGTCGTAGGAGTAGACGGTGAGATAGCTTTCAGCGTCGATGCTCTGGACCAGGCGGTTGGCCTTGTCGAAGACCTGGTAGCTCTTGTTGCCACGCGGGTCGGTGATGACCGATGCGTTGCCGAAGGCGTCGTATTCGGTGACGGTAATGACCTGGTTGTAGGTATCCAGGTACTGCTTGAACCGAATCACGCGACCCATCAGGTCGTAGGTGAACTCGGTGGAATAAATATTCTTCAGCGTTTCTTTCGCGCCCTCCGAGACGTCGCTGAGGGCCTCCATATAGCCCAGGCGTTTGCGCTCTGCGCGCTCCCAGGCCGTATCGCCTGTGGTGAGCGGCACGACGCGCGGATCGACGACCCACTGCAAATTGCCGCGTCCGTCGTACCGATACTTCGTCGTGGCCGCAGCAGCGCTGCCCGATGCGACCGTCATCTCGGTGCGCTGGCCTGCAGTGTTGTAGCTGTAGCTGGTGATGGTCTGTTCAGCCAGACCCTCCGCCTGAGTCACGCTCTTGACCCGCCCAGCTTCGTCGTAGGCGGTGACGGTCCTCACGCCATTGTCGGATTCGACGCTGAGGCGGCCGGCCCGGTCGATCTGACGGCCGAAGGTGGCGACACCCGTCCGATTCATGGCCGCGATCGCGCTGGCCGTGGGCGTGCCGCTGAACGAGAGGCGATCAACATACCGCCGAGTGATGACAGTGCCGCTGGCGTCGTCGTAGAGGGTCTCGGTGACGTAGCCTTCGGCATCGACATGGAACTGCTCACGACCGGCGCTGTCGTAGAGGAAGTAGTCAATGCGATCGCTGCTCAGCGCAAGCGTGACGCTGGGGTCAACACCGTCGGCCAGCGGCAAGGTGATTCGGTTGGCGTAGCGGCTTTGCTTGACGACGTGGCCGTTGCGGTCGTACTCGAAGCGGCTGACGGCACCCGTCGCATCGACGCTGTAGGTCAGGCGGCCGATGGCGTCGTAGCGGGCGTAGCTGTGCTGATTGAGCGGTTTTTCGGTAAGGCCAGCTGCCTGCGCGGCCAACGCGTCCACGGTCGCTGCCGTTGGGCTACTGAGCTTGGTTTCGTAGCGCACGGTCTCCACGACCCGGTTGGCCTTGTCGTAGATGCGCCGGCTCACTTCGCCGGCCGCATTCACGCTGTAGGTGAGCCGCCCGTCCTTGTCGTAGACGAAAAGGTTGACAGCCTCTCCACCGTCGATCAATGCATTGATCTTGGTGCTGAGTGCGCTGTCGAGGTCGGTCGCCCATCCCGCGCCCAGGCGGGTGGGCAGTGCAAGCGTGGCCTTGAGCTGGCCCTTGTCGTAGACGTTGCGGGTCACAGCGCCCGTGCCGTCGATGCTGTCCAGCAGCCGGCCCGCGCCGTCATAGCGGTAGCGCCCGACCACTTCATCCAGCGCGTTGCGCTTCACCAGCACGTGGCCGGCCGCGTCGTACTCGTAGCGGGTGCGCAGCGCGATGCCATTGAGGTCGACGATCTCTTCTGTGCGGTTCCCCAGCGCGTCGTATTTGTAGTCGGTCCGGCGTGCCGCTGCCGTGCCGTCGCCTTCGATGACGGTGAGCACGCGGCTCTGGGCGTCGTAGCTGTAGCTGGTCTTGAGCTTGAGCCGCTTTGCGGCGACTTCAGGTGAGTCAGTGGCGTTGACGGGGTCAATGACGACCTCTTGAAGCTCCCCTTTGGCGTTGAACGATTGCGTCGTGACGGTACCCCGCGGGTCCGTGATCTCGACCCGGCGGCCCTGGCCGTCGTACTTGTAGGTGGTCACAAGCTGCTGCGCCCCGGGGTTCACGGTCTGCGTGAGCATCCGGTCGGCCGCGTCGTAGCTGTAGCCCGTGGTGACGGCGCTGCCGTCGTCGGTCGGCAGCGCCGTACCGTTGGACTTCAGGCCATGGATGACTTGGGTGAGGTTGTCGTTGAGGTCGTAGGTGTTCTTGGTGACATTGCCGGCTGCGTCTGTCGTAGTCAACAGGTTGCCGTGGGTGTCGTAGGCGTAGGTGGTGGTGCCAAAGGCATCCGTGACCTTGTAGACCTGGCCGTGGCGCGTGGTCTCGGTCACCACCTGCACGCCCTCCTCGGTCGTCATCGTCATCGTGCGAGCGACGGCGTCGTAGGTGTAGCTGACCGTGTGGTTGTTGCGATCCTTGCGGCTGACAACGCGCTCCAGCGCGTCGTAGGTGGTGGTGACGTCTCCCGCCGGATCGCTCACCGTCACTTGCCGGCCATTGCCGGTGTCGCGCAGGTAGGTGTAGTTGGTGGTCTGGTTGCGCTCGTCGATGCTGTACTGCAGGCGGCCCAGGGCGTCGAAGTAGGCCTGTGTGGCGACGTTGCTCACACCCGTGCCGCTGAACTCACGCCGCACGGCGTCGCCGCGACGGTCGTAGGTGTAGGTCGTGGTCAGGCGCCGCAGGCCTGATGCCGCCGTGCCCGTGTCGGTGATGGTGTTGTCGACCTGGCCGAAGGCGTTGTAGCTGGTGTCGGTCTTGTAGCCCAGCGCGTCGATGGCTTGCTGGATGAGGCCGCGGCGGTTGTAGAGGACGGTTTGCTTGTTGTCCTTGGCCCCGTTGGCCCCGCTGGCCAGCTGCGTCACTTGCTCGGCGAGCGTGGCGGTGGTAGCGCCGCCGGCCAGCCCGTTGGCGAGGGTCGTGCCCAGGCGCTGGGCGTGCGTCACCGTGACGGTGAGTTCGTTGAAGTTGCTGTAGATCGTCTCGCTCACCTCGCCGCCGAGCAGGGGGTCGATGAGGATGGCGTATTGCTGGCGGCCCTGGGCGTCGTAGTAGTAAACGGTCTTGGTGCCGCGGGCGTCGGTGGTGCTGGTCTTGCGGCCGGCGGCGTCGTAGGTGGCGGTGACGCCCGCCGCATCGCCTTGCAGGCTGGTGGTCTGCACGCGGCCCCAGTCGTCGTAGCCGATGAGCTGGGTGCGGGCGTCGGGCTGGCTTTCGGCCCGCGTGACGCTTTGCAGGCGTTGGAGGTTGTCGTATTGGTAGAGGGTCTGGGTGCCGTCGACCGCCGTCTCGCGCAGCAGCAGGCCGAGGGTGTTGTAGCTGCGGCTGGTCTTGAGGGGGGTGCCGAGGCCTGCGCGCAGGGTGTCGAGGGGCACAGTCGCGCTGCCACTTCCGGAGCGGACGAAGGTGAAGCACGCGGGGCCGTAGACCGGGGTAGGTTGTCCTGTCGGGACGTGTGTTACCGGATCAATGGGCGGGGGCAACACGTTGACTAAAGCGATCCCGATGGGTTGCGCACCCTGCTTGAGATATTGCGAGGTGCCCTGCAGGCGGCCGGCACCGTCGTAGCTGTATTCGGTGAGGGCGCCTTCAGCGTCGAGTTGGGCGATGAGCTGGCCCTTGTCGTCATAGATCCACTGCGTGAACTCATCGTCGGCCAGCGGATTGAGGCCCTGGAGGTTCTCGTTCCGCATGTAGTTGCGGGTCTGCAGTTGGCTGAGAGAGTAGGTCTGCTCGGTGGCGCTGAGGGGCGCGGAGCGGCGCAGCTGGCTGCGCTTGTTGCCTGCACCGTCATAAGTCCAGACGGTCAGGACGTTTTCGCCGTTGATCTGCGCGGCCAGCTGGCCCGAGACGTCGTAGAGGTTGCGGGTGACGCGGTCGTTGACGGCATCCAACGCAGGGCGGGTGAGCAACGGGGCGGTGCTTTGGGTGGTGCCGTTGGCAGTGCTCAGGCGCACCACGTTCTGGGCCGTGGCGTAGCGGGTCTCCTTGACGAGGTTGGAGGCACCGTCGTATTGGTTCTCGACGAGGTAGCCGTCGGCGTCGAGCCGGCCTTGCAGGCGGCCGGCGGTGTCGTAGTAGTAGGTGGTGATGCGATCGTTGACGGTGTCGGCCGCGGGGCGCGCGCCGGCGATGGTGCTGGAGGCGCCGAGCCCCTGCAAGGTGGTGCTGTCCAGCAGCTTGGAGTAGGCGATGCTCTGGATGAGGCGGCCGGCGCCGTCGTAGAAGTACTCGGTAAGCTGGCCGTTGGGCGCGATGTCGGCGCTCTTGCGGCCGCTCACGTCGTAGAGGCTGTAGCTGGCGACGCCGGTGGCATCCTGCACGCGCCACAGGCGGCCCAGGGCGTCGTAGCTGTAGAGGGTCTGGCCCAGGCTCTTGGGGTTGGCATCCGTGTGGCCGGCACCGAGCACGTCGCTGCTGACGAGGTTGCCTTGGGTGTCGAAGAGCTGGACGGTGGTCTGGCCGTTGTCGAGTTGGACGCTGGTCTTGCGGTTCTGGTCGTCGTAGCTGTAGAGGGTCTGGACGCCGTTGGTGTCCGTCGTCTTCGTGACGCGGCCGAGGCCGTCGTATTCGTAGCTCAGCTTGACGCCGGAGCCGTCCTGGCGGCTGAGCAACTGGCCGAAGGCGTCGTAGGTGGTCTGGGCGATGCTGGCCTCGCCGCTGCTGCCGGTGGCGTAGCGGGTCTCCTGCGTCACCTGGCCGCGCAGGTCGTAGGCGTAGTCGGTGACTTGGCGGGCGGCGCTGGCGGGTTGGCTTGTCGCCCAGCCGGACAGCGCGCTGAGCGTGAAGGAGGTGGAGGTGTAGTAGGCCGCGGTGTAGGTCGTGCGGCGCTGGAGCTGGTCTTTGGCGTCGTAGGTGTAGCTGGTGGCCTGCCCGCCGGGGCCCACCACATAGGCCAGCTGGCGTTTGGCGATGTTGCTGCCGTAGATGTAGCGGGTGGTGCTCCCGCCGGTAGGGGCAGGCCCGCCCGGACCATCGGTGTCAGCCACGCTGTAGACGGTCTCGCTCAGCAGCAGCTTGCTGGTGGCGTCGTAGCTGCGCTCGGTGACGTTGCCGGCCGCGTCAGTGCGGCGCGTCCAGGCGCCGTTGCCCCCGCCCGTGCCGTCGTAGGCGTAGGTGGTGGTTTCGCCTTTGGCATTGGTGCTGGTGAGCAGGTCACCGCTGGCGCTGTTGTAGGTGTAGCTTTGCTTGAAGCTGGCCCCGCCCAGGGCCGCCCCCGCCATTTCCAGCAACTGGCCCGCCGCGCCGTATTTGAGCGTGGTGGCCTGGCTCAGCGGGTCGGTGACGGTGGTGGTGCCGTTGGCGGCGTCGTAGCTGAAGCTGGTCAGGCGGTTCTGGTCGTCCTTGAGCGACTTGACGCGGCCATCTCCGTAGTACTCGACGGTGAACCGGCTGCCGTCAGTTTGCTGCAGGCTGCTGAGCCGGCCGTTGGCGTCGTAGTCGTAGGTGACGGTGTAGGCCTTGGCGTCAGTTGTGTCCGTCGGCGTCAGGTCGGTCGTGACGGCCTGCAACTTGCCTGTTTTGATGCCCGAGCCGGCCGGGTAGTAGGTGTAGCTGGTGACGCTGCGCGTCTTGGCTTGTCCGGCATCCAGGTAGCTGGTGGTGATGCTGCCGAGCTGGTTGCCGCTGTAGGTGAGCGTGACCTTCTCGTCCGGCGCGTTGGTGCCCACGACGCTGCCGGCCTTGTAGGTGCCCAGGGTGTCGATCAGGCCGCTGGCGTTGTAGGTCACCGCCACGAAATGACCTTCGGGCTGCGTGACCTGGGTGAGGCGGTAGATGCCGTTGCCCAGTGCGTAGGTTTCCTTGACGCCGCTGTCGCCGTCCGTCCAGGTCCAGACGCCGCCGGCGTAGCTCAGCGTGTCGTATTGCCCGCCGCCTTCGTTGCTGACGTAGACCCCGGCGTTGCAGGTGTAGCTGCGCTCCGTGCCATCAGCCTCGACGCGCTTGGCCACGCTGCCGTCCGCGTTGAATGGGCCGCTGGTCAGCGTGACCTGGCGGTAGTAGCCGACGCGCCAGCCGTCGGCGTTGTCGCCATCCCAGCCGCCCTGGCTGTTGTAGGTGCGGAGCAGGTCGACGTCCGGGCCGACGCCCACCAGGTATTCGTCGCGGTCCTGGATGACCAGGTTGCCGTTGGCCGCGTTGACGGTGATCTGYTCGCCGGCWCGCCCCGTGGCGGCCTGCCCCAKCCCKCCCGCCCCGCCCAACACGTCYTTGGAGGTGTTGACCAAGCCRTTGCCACTACCCGTCACGACCGAAACCATGCTGCTTCCCTGCTCTTTGGAGTTGGATACCAAGGAGAGTTATCCAGACTGCTTCGAGACGGTTTAGCAATTGACGCAATTAGTTACATAAACATGTGCAACACCGAAGGCGTCCATCGCGGTTCGTGCCGGCGGCGGCTGCCCTGGCAGCAAGCACCGCACCCGAGGTGCGCCTCGTCGGCAGGCAGCAGGCTGGCGCCGTGCCCTGGTGGCGCGACCCTGCTCACCCCCCCGCCGCAAAGGCCCACTGTTTGCCGGCACACTGGCGTCCGACATATCAGGGTCCAGATGCATCGCTTCGGTTTCACCCATACCTACGCCCGCGAACTGCCCGGCGCCGCCGTGGCCTGGAAGCCTGCCGTGGTTCCAGAGCCGCGTCTGCTGTTCGCCAATGCTGAATTGGCCGAAGAGCTGGGCCTGCCGGCCGACGTGCTGAGCGGCCTGGACGCCGCAGCCCTCTTCTCCGGCAACCTGCTGCCGGACGATGCCGAGCCCGTTGCGCAGGCCTACGCGGGCCATCAGTTCGGCGGGTTCTCACCGCAACTCGGCGACGGCCGCGCGCTGCTGCTCGGCGAGGTGGTCGACCCATCGGGCCAGCGCCGCGACATAGCCTTCAAAGGCTCGGGCCGCACGCCCTTCTCCCGCGGCGGCGACGGCAAGGCGGCCGTCGGCCCGATGCTGCGCGAGGTGCTGATCGGCGAGGCCATGCATGCGTTGGGGATCCCCACCACGCGCGCCCTTGCCGTGGTGGCGACCGGCGAGCCGGTGTACCGCGAGACGCCGTTGCCCGGCGCGGTGCTGACCCGCGTGGCCGCCAGCCATCTGCGCGTGGGCACCTTTCAGTTCTTCGCGTCGCGTGGCGATCTGGACACATTGCGCCGCCTGGCCGACTACACCATTGCCCGCCATGACCCCGCGCTCGTCGGTGCGCCCGACCGCTACCTTGGCTTGCTGCGCGCCGTTGCGGAGCGACAGGCGAAGCTGGTGGCGCAGTGGCTGAACGTGGGCTTCATCCACGGCGTGATGAACACCGACAACATGGCGCTGTCCGGCGAGACCATCGACTACGGCCCTTGCGCCTTCATGGAGGCCTATGACCCGCAAGCCGTCTTCAGCAGCATTGACCACGCCGGCCGCTACGCCTATGGCAACCAGCCCGGCATTGCCYGCTGGAACCTGGCGCGCTTTGCGGAAACCTTGCTGCCGCTGATGGCGGACGCCGACGACGAGCCGGCCATCGAGCGCGCCGTAGCCGAAGCGACGGCCGTCATCGACGCCTTTCCCGCGGTGCTGGCCGGCGAACTGCTGCGTGGCCAGCGGCAAAAACTGGGCTTGCTCGCTGCCACGCCAGCGGACGACGAGGCCGATGCCGCGCTGGCGGACGACTGGCTGAAGTTGCTGCACATGCAAGCGGTCGACTTCACGCTCGCCTGGCGCCATCTGGCCTCGGCAGCCGAAGGCCGCCCCGAGCCGCTGCGCGACCTCTTCGCCGACCGCGCGGCGCTGGACGTGTGGCTGTCCCGCTGGCGCGAGCGTTGCGCCCGTGATGGCGCGGTCGACGGCGCGGAGCGCGTCACGCGCATGCGCCGCGCCAGCCCTGCGGTCATTCCGCGCAACCACCTCGTCGAGGAAGCCCTGGCCGCCGCGACCGAGGGCGATCTGCAGCCCTTCAATGCGCTGCTGGATGCGCTGCTCGATCCCTGGCAAGAGGCCGCGCTGCTGACGCGCTATGCGGTGCCGGCGCCCACCGAGGTGACTGCGCGATTCCGCACTTTTTGCGGCACCTGAACCGCACCCGCCAGCGCAGCCGAGAGGGGCGTCCCGCTGCACCTGCGATGCCGACGAGACCAACGGTCAGTTCGACCGAATCCCCCATTTGGGGACGCCACAAGACCCGTCAAAAGCCAGCCAGAAACGACAAAGCCCGCACTTGGCGGGCTTTGCTAAGTCCTTCACAGGACTCATTATTTCTTGGTTGCGGGGGCAGGATTTGAACCTACGACCTTTGGGTTATGAGCCCAACGAGCTACCAGACTGCTCCACCCCGCGACTGAAGCTAGCAGTATATACGAGATTCGGCCGTTGAGGCAAATCTCGTGGCGGTGCTCGTAGCAAACCGCAGCGGCAGGCCACCGCGATCGATGAAATGACCCGCAATCAGAAGGGCAGCTGGGCGCCGCGGGCCTGCAGGCGGGTGCGCAGGTGAGAGCGGGCGCGCGACACGCGGCTGCGCACGGTGCCGATGGGCACGGACAGCAGGGCGGCGGCGTCTTCGTAGCTCATGTCGTCCATGGCGACGAGCAGCAATACCTCGCGCATCTCGGGCATGAGGCCGTCCAGTTCGATCTGCAGCAAGGCCATCAACTGGTTCAGATGGCATTGCTGCTCGGGGTTGGCGTGCAGGCAGGCCGTGGCCTCCAACGCTGACTCGTCCTCAAAGCGGTAGAGCCGCGACGGCGCACGAGACAGGTGGTTGCGCACCAGGTTCATCGCAATGCCGTAGAGCCAGGTCGACAACTGCGACTCGCCGCGGAAGTGCTCGTAGGTGCGCGCCGCCTCGACAAACGCCTGCTGGGCCAGTTCCTCGGCTTCGGTGCTGTCACCGATATGGCGCAGCACGAAGCGGTAGAGGCGGTCACGGTGTTCGCCGAACAGCTCCGAGAAGATGACGTTGGGGTCGGCTGCTGCGGGGTGGCGAATCGGTTGACACTGGGGCTGCATGACGGGCTCCGAGCGGATGAAGCGGCCGAAGTGGCCGCCCTGTCTGATCAGACGCCGTCGCGGCAAAGCTTGCGACAAGGCAGACCCGCCCCACCCCACATTTATGGGCATGGGTTAACCCCCGAGGCCGTGAACTACATCACGAAGTCAATGCGAAAGCTGGTTGAGCAGCGTTCGCAGCCGCGCGGCGAGCGCCTCGGCATCGGCGGGTGGCGGCAGGCTGAAGTCGGGGGCCAGGGCCTGGTCCAAAGCTCGACGGCGCTCGATGGCGAGGCTGGCGGGATCCAGGCCCAGGCCGTCGGCGACGCGACGAAAGCGCCAGCCCAGCATGACGGCCGAGAACTCGATCTGCAAAAGATAGGACTGGGCCATCAGCAGGCCCAGGGCTGACTCCGCGCAAGCCACGGCCCGTTTGACGGTGCGCGCCGGCAGCAGGCGGCGTGATCGCTGGCTGAGGCGCCATTCGCGCTCAGCGATGGCGCTGGCCGCGTCGCCGAAATGCTCGCGCAGCGCCGCGACGAAGAGGCGGCCGATGTCAGCGGAAACCGCGCCCGCCGGCGTGGCGCCACTGCAGACTTCGAGCCGGCCTTCCACCGGGCTGGCCCAAAGCAGTTGCCCGACGGCCGCGGCGCTCACGAATGCGCCCAACTGAGGGGCTTGAGGCGTCGCCAGCAGCTGGGCGACCTGGGCTTGGGTGGGGTTCAGAACACGGTCCGGAGGTCGGCGAAGGGCGTCGGCAGCAGAAGCGGCCGGCATGCCATAGGTAACCGCGAGCGCGGCCGGGTTCCGCAACATCGGCTACTTGACGGCTTCCACGCTGAACACCGCGGCGCCATAGTCAGCCGCGCAATTGGGGTGGCCGCAATCCGGCTGGCCCAGCAGCCAGCTCGATGCGCCTGGCGCCACGCCGCCGGCCGGGCCCTGGGCCGGCAATGTCAGGAAGCCGTAGCTCGGCTCCTTCTCGGTGGACCAGGGCGCGAAGCTGCGCGGCTCGGCGGCAACGAGGACGAAGAAGTGCTMCGGGCCCGGCGGGTCGCTGGCCTTGAGCGGCCAGCTGGCACCGGGCAGGCGCAGCGTCTCGCCAGCACCGATGTGGTTGTTCTTGGCCTTGTCGTTGGGGTAGAGCTGGACGAGGCTGCCGTCGGGGCCGGCAAGCAGCACATAGACATAGCCCTCGCGCGAGGCACTGACGCTGAAGCGCAGCTCGTCGCGGTCGATGCGCAGGCTGGCGCGCTCGGCCTGCGCCTGCACGTCGAAGCCGTCGCTGTGCCGCGCCACGAGGGACCGGAACTGGCTGGGCAGATCTCGCGCAACGGGTTCGGCCTGCGCAGGCGCGGGAGCCGGAGCGACTGCCGGGACCGACACCGGCGCCGCGGCAACCGGTTCGGCCGGCCCTGCAGGCCGCGTCGCGAACCAGGCCGCTGCACCGGCAGCCGCCAGGCCGGCCAAGCCCAGGCCAAGCCACAGTGGCCCGCGGCTCGCGGCCCGCTTGACGGCGGCTGGAGCCGGCGCCGCTGCAGCGGGCGCCTGGATCAGCGTCGCCATCTGGCCCGGCTTGGGCGCGTAGTGGCCGGCCAGGCCCAGGTCCTCACGGAACTCGGCCATGGACTGGGTGCGCTGGTCGGGCAACACCTGCAAGGCGCGGTCCACGGCCTTGACGAGGCGCTCGCTGTAGCGGCCCTTCGTGAGTTCACCCTGCCGGGCCAGCGGCACGTAGTCGTCCTTGACGATGCGGCCGACGCTGGGCGGCGGCGTGCGGCCGGTGATGGCGCAGTAGACGACGGCGGCCAGGGCGTAGACATCGGTCCACGGCCCCTGCTTCATGCTGGGCACCTCGGCATACTGCTCGATGGGCGCATAGCCGGGCTTGAGGATGACGGTCAGCGCCTGCGTCATGTCGCCGATGACGCGGCGCGCGGCACCGAAGTCCAGCAACAGGGGGCGGCCGCTGCCGGCCACCAGGATGATGTTGTCGGGTGCGATGTCGCGGTGGTAGCAATGCTCGCCGTGCAGCACCAGCAGGGCCTCGGTCAGCGAGGCCAGCATGTCCATCAGCCAGGCTTCGCCGGGCGGCTCGGGCATTTCCTTCAGCGTCTCCTTCAGCGTCTTGCCTTCGATGAAGGGCATGACCATGAAGGCGGTGCCGTTGGCCTCCCAGAACCGGTAGACCTTGACGAGGGACGGGTGGTCGAACTGCGCCAGCAGCTTCGCCTCATTGATGAAGCTCTTCAGGCCGGCCTCGAAGGTATCGCGGTGGCGTTCCGAGCGCACCCGCACCTGGGAGCTGTCGCCGCGCAGGGCCAGGGCGGCGGGCATGTATTCCTTGAGCGCCACCGTGCGCTCCAGCGCGTGGTCGCGGGCCAGGTAGACGATGCCGAAACCGCCCTCGCCGAGCACGCGGATGAACTCGAACTCGCCCTGGCGGCTGCCGACGGGCAAGGCGTTGCCGCCGTCCAGCCGGTCGAGGCTCGCAGGTGGCGCCCCGGGCGCAGCCGGGCCGCCTGCCATCACGGCGGGCACGGCTTCGTCAGGAACAGGCGCCGCGGCGACGAGGCCGGTGGCGGCACTGGGCCGGATGATGGTCGCGTCGTTGTCTTCCGGGTCGCTGGAGGAGTTCATCGTTCAGGCGGGACGTCCAACCTGCTGAGTGACGCCACACGCCATTCCGTTCCCCTTGCCGGCAGACGGAGCTGCCGCAGGGAACTAAGCGGCGGCCCCAGTTACTTACCGCCCGAACTCCTGCCTGCCCCGATCGGCAAGCTCACCCGGACCACCATGGACAGCAATCCCTTCGACCCGTCGCCCGACACCGCACCGTCGCTCAGCAGCGACCCCGCGCTGGCGCCGTGGCTGCAGCCCGTGTCCGAGGATGAGGTCTGCGGCCCCGACCTGGAATACGACAACGACTTCCTGGCACTGACCCAGGCGGCTGCGGGCAAACCCGAAACCCAGTTCGCGTCCGCCGAGCCGCCCGACTGGCGAACCGTGCGCAGCCTGGCCGACGACATCAACGCCCGCACCCGCGACCTGCGCGTGGCCAACCTGCTGCTGCGCGCCCGGCTGCGCCTGGAAGGCTTCGCGGTGCTGGCCCCGGGCCTGCGCCTGTTCGAAGAGCTGCTGACGCGCTGGTGGGACGAACTCCACCCCCGCCCCGAGGATGGCGACGCGTTTGCGCGGGTCAATGTCCTCAACGAGCTGGCCAGCCTGGACACCACGCTGGGCGACGTCCGCGCCAGCCTGGTGCTGAACGACCGCGGCATCGGCCAGATCAGCGTGCGCGACATCGAGATCGCCATGGGTGACCTGGCGGCGCGCGACGACGAATCGACACCCTCGCGCAGCCAGATCGAGAACATGCTGGCAGACGCTGTGGCCGGCTATCCGCTGCTCGCCACCCAGGCGCCCGCCGCCGTTTCGGCGCTGGATTCACTGGTGGCCTGCCTGTCCGTGCGCCTCAACTATGGCGACGTGCCCGACTTCTCAGCGCTGCGCGCGATGCTGGACGCCGTCATCGCCGTCTCGCCGCGCCCGGTCAGCATCGACGCTTCGGCGGACGACCTCGCCGGCATGCTCAACGACCTGGGCATCGCCCAGGGCCAGGACGGCGGTGGCGACTCGCCCGCACCTGCCCGCCGCGGCCGCAGCGGTGGTGGTGGTGGCGGCCTGGGCGCGATCGAGAGCCGCGCCGATGCCGTGCGTGCCATTGACCTGGTCTGCGCCTACCTCGAGAAGAACGAGCCCACCAACCCCGCGGCCGACCTGCTGCGCCGTGCGCAACGTCTCATCGACCGCAACTTCCTGCAGCTGGTACGAGAGTTTGCCCCCGAGGCCGTCGGCGAGGTGGCCCGTATGCTGGGCGTGGACCCTGAAAGCCTGCAGTAGTCGCAAGGAACGCCGCGATGTCGTCTTCATCAAAGCCCCTCCTGCAGTCCGTCGTGGCGCACCGCCTTTTGAATCCCTGAATCCCATCCGCAAGGAGCAATGA
>NZ_JBFULE010000056.1:0-16510 GCF_056400485.1 Roseateles sp. P5_B10 | reverse complement strand
GGCAAGCTACTGTTCGTCCACCATTTTCCGGACAGCACATCTACAAGAAGTACGGCCGCGAGCGCGCCGCGCTGACGGCTGTCGTCATCAGCTACCGCGTCAAGTCGGCGTTGAAGGATGTCGGCAAGGCCCTGGGCGGTGGTCAGAAGTCATTATCGAGTGGCTTGCCAACGTGCACGCGCATGGTCTGTGCGTCGAGTTCAAGGGCAAGACCATCGCGGTCGAGACCGGGGTCTGCGACCAAGGCAATTCCGTCATCTAGCCCCATCGCCCAGAGCGCTTGGAGGTACGTGCCAAGTCCTGTCGTCGGCTTGCCGGCCTCCACGGCCTCTATGGCTGTACGGCTGAGCCCAGCCTTAGCAGCCAAGTCTTGCTGCCGGAGCTTGCAAACGAATGCGAGCGACGCGCACCCGTTGGCCAAGCTGCTTAGCTAGTCGAATCACAGCCTCTGGAACTGGCATTGCGCTTTTCATGGAACGCATTATCTCGGTCTGCGCTGTTCATAGAAGGCGTGCGGGCTGCCGGTACTGCTTGAAGTTAGAGTTCCCGCAGGGCTTTTCAGCTGCATTTACCTGGACAGTTCGCAGACGGCCGCTGCGGCCCGAATCAGCAATATCGTCGGTTTCGGATGCGCGCGAGGCCCTCGAACACTTCCGCAACGCGTCTCGAGAGCAGCGCGACCGAGAGGCCCGCCAGCATGAGCAGCAGCTGCAGTACCTGCAGCGCGAGTGGGCTGCCACTGCAGAGGCCCTGACGGCCAAGCAGACCGAACTCCGCTCAGCGCTGCAGGAGAAGGCGGACGCCCTGGCGCAGCTTTCTGCAGCTAGGGCAGAACGGCGTCGTCAGGTCGACGAGCAGTTGCGCGAGCTGAAGCCTGCAGTCGAGCGCCTGGCCACTCAAAATACTTGAACCGTGTTCGTCAATCGCCGTCGCGCCGTGCAATTGAGGGACACGCGGAAGTGCAGATGTGCCCCCTGCCATCCCAGCGTTTGCCGCTGAGAACGCCGTGGCACATCCACGGGCGCGCCGTTCGTGTTCACGCAGAACACGCGGCCTTGGACGACGCGTCCGAACATCAGGTTCGCCATGGGAACGATCCCCTCAGAGAAGCGGCCCGCACAAAGGCCCGGACGCCGGAGATCGCTCAGTTCTTGGGCTTGGCGAATACGCGCACCTCGCTGAGTTGCGCCGGGTGATCGGGCGTGACGGCGGGGAAGCGGATGCGCAGGAAGGCTGCCGTCGGGTTGCCGTCGAACAGCGCGACCTCGTGGCTCTTGCGCCTGTCCCTGACGTCGGCGACCTGGCGCCATTGGCTCTGGTCGTTGCTGATTTCCACGACGAAGGGCGGGCTGCTGTCGTCGGGCATCTGCACCGACAGCCAGTGCAGCGCATAGACGTTCTCCAGATGGCCCACCCAAAAGGCCTCGCCATTGCTGGTGTTGGCTCGCCAGAAAGTGCCCGGGTCGCCGTCGTTGGCCAGCGGCGCTTCGTGGCCCGCCGCGGAACCGCTGGTGGCAGTGGGACGGCTGGTGGTCACGTTGATCGGGTCGCCGGGCAGCGCCTTGCGGGAGATCGGCGCGTAGACGATGACCGGCTGGTCGGTTGCCAGCGGCGAGACGCCCGTCACGAAGCGGTCTGGCCCGGTCGTCTTGATCGTCAGGCGCGCGGGCTTTAGCCCGGGCGACGTGGCCTCGATGACGGTCTCCCCGGCGAAGTAGGAGCGGAAGGTGATCGCCGCTTGGCCGTCGCGAATGGCCACCAGCGACTTGTTGCTGAAGGCGATGCTGCGGCCCGTGGGGAACTTGCCGGGGCCGCTAACGATGGTCAGCGTCACGTCCGGCGAATTGCTCAAAGCCCCGCCGGTCTCGTCGTGCACGCTGACGACCACGTGCGCGTCGTCCAGACCCTGGGTACCCTTGATGACGGTCTGGTGTGCCTTCAGCTGCAGATGCGCCGGCTTGCCGGCCACCGGCCAGACGGGTTCCGGTACGTCCCGGTAGTGCGTGCGGTACCAGTGGTACTGGCGCTTGGGCAGGCGGAAGTAGTCGACGAAGCCCATGGAGCCGAACTCGACGGAGGCGATGGAGCCATGGTCGAAGGCGCACCACAGGGCCTCGCCCGATCGCCAGGGGTAGCGCCACGAGAAGGGCCTGGGGTTCGCTTTCTGGTCGGGCGTCTCGGGCATCAGGCCGAAGCCGGGATCGAAAGCACCAGGACGGTCCACCATCGTCGAGCCGTATTCGGACACGACGGAGGCGATGCCGGGGTTCATGAACAGCGTGGCGCCGTCGCCGTTGTAGCCGGCCACGTCGCCCAGCTTGTCGATGTCGCCGCGCTGCGCGCCGCCGATGGCGATGGGGCGGGTCGGGTCCTGCCTGCGCATGAAGGCCACCTGCCGCTTGAGGAAGTCGCGCATGGGGGCCATCGCGTCGCTCGCCGTGAAGAAGGGCTCGTTGCTCGCGCTCCAGACGATGATGGACGGGTGGTTGCGGTGGATGCGAATCATCTCCGCGGCCTGCTGCAGCACGCTGGCCTCGAACTCGGGGCGGTCCGCCGGGTCGGGCGGGTAGGCGCTGGACAGCCAGCTGCCGTCGGCGCCGAAGCCGCCGATGCCCCAGAACGGCGCCTCGGACCAGAGCAGCATGCCCAGTTCGTCGGTCGCCTTCGAGAAGGCCGGCGAATGCGGATAGTGCGAGCCTCGGATGAAGTTAAAGCCGGCATCCCTGACCATCTTCACGTCGCGCCGCGTGGCACCGTCGGTCACGCCGTCGCCCCAGCCGGCCTGGTCCTGGTGGACGTTGGCGCCGATCATGTAAAAGTGCTTGCCGTTCATGAAGAAGCCCTTGTCGGCGGTGAACTTGACCGTGCGGATGCCGAAAGGCGTCTCGAAGCGGTCGACTGCCTGGCCGTTCACGAAAAGGCGGCTCACCATCTTGTAGAGGTAGGGGTGATCGGGCGACCACAGCTTCGGCCGTGCGAAGGCGGGCAGGGTCTGGTCATAAGCCAGCTTGCCCGCGGCGGGCACAGTCTGCTCGCTGTGGTGCTGCGCTACGCGCTGGCCGGCGGCGTCCAGCACTTCGGACACCAGCGTGACCTTAGCCGGGGCGGGGCGGTCGTTGTGCACCTCGGTCTGCACGCGCACGATGGCCTGCGCGTCGGAAACCTGCGGTGTCGTCACGAAGGTGCCGTACCAGGCCACGTGCACGGGGGCGGTGACGACCAGGCGCACGTTGCGGTAGATGCCGCCCGAGAACACGTGCTCGCCAGCGCGCGGCGCGACGCGGGCGTTCCACTCGTTGTTGACATGCACGGCCAGCAGATTGCGGCCGGCCTTCACATGCGGCGTGATGTCGACGCTGAAGCCGGTGTAGCCGCCGACGTGATGACCAGCCTTGTGGCCGTTGACCCAGATGACCGCGTCCTGGAAGACACCATCGAACTCCAGCGTGATGCGCTTGCCCATCGCGCTGGCCGGCACTTCGAGGCTCTTTCGGTACCAGCCGTGGCCCACGTAGAAGCCGGTGCCCAGGAAATAGGGCTCCGAGAACGAATGCGGCAGGTCGGCCCGCCGCCATTGCGAGGTGTCGTGGTCAGCCGCCTGTGCGTCGGCCGGGTTGCCGAGCGTGAAGATCCAGTCACGGTTGATGGGTTCGCTACTACGGGGGACCGCGCTGGCGATGCTGGTGAGTAAGCCCAGGCACAGGGCCGCCGCGAGATGAAAGAGCCGGTGCATGTCGACGTCCTTGGCCCGGGCTTCACGATCAACGCTGCGGCGTGAAGCGCAGCATGAGCACGCCGTGCGGCGCAACCTTGCCGCCGTGGCTTCCGCTGACGCCCTTGGTGACCTTCTTGCTCCACAGGTCTTTCACGTCGGCTTTCTGGTCGGCGGGCAGGCCCAGGCGGTCCCACTTCAGCTTCATGTCTGCGGGCGTCTTGCCGCGGTTGAACAGCACGGCCGCGAACTCGCCGCCCTGCAGCGGGCGCACCCACACCTCGAGCTCGCCTTCCTTCAGCACGCGGCGGCCCTGTTTGCCCAGCGGGTCCTGGTCGACGGCGATGACGTCCTTGTTGGTCAGGATGCGCTGGGTGTCGGCATCCATCTTCGAGAGGTCGTTGCCGGCGATCAGCGGCGCGGCCAGCATGGCCCATAGCGAGAAGTGAGATTCGTACTCGGTGGTCGTCATGCCACCGTTGCCCACTTCGAGCATGTCGGGGTCGTTCCAGCCGTTGGGACCGGCGTGCGCCGAGCGCTCGACCTGCATGTCGAGGATGGTGGTCATGCCGTGCGACCAGTCCTTCTCGCCTTCCCAGGCGTCGTAGATGTCGCCGGTGGTGCGCCACAGGTGGCCCACCGTCGGGCCCCAGCGCTCGGGGTGGTCGGTGCCCCATTCGCAGATGGACAACACGATGTCACGGCCAGACTCGCGCAGCGCCTTGGCCATGATGGTGTATGCCGCCTCGGCGTTGCGGCTGCCGGTGTGGCACCAGTCGTACTTCAGGTAGTCGACACCCCACCTGGCGTACTGGCGTGCGTCCTGGAATTCGTGGCCGGCGCTGCCCGGGCGGCCGCCGCAGGTCAGCGAGCCGGCATCGGAATAGAGGCCGAACTTCAGCCCTTTGCTGTGCACATAGTCGGCCAGCGCCTTGATGCCTGAAGGGAAGCGCTCGGGGTCGGCCTGAATGTTGCCGTCGGCGTCCCGGCTCTTCTGCCAGCAGTCGTCGATGACGATGTACTGGTAGCCCGCGTCCTTCATGCCGGATGCAGCCATCGCGTCGGCCTGCTGGCGGATCAATTGCTCCGACACGTTGCAGGCGAACTTGTTCCACGAGTTCCAGCCCATCGGCGGCGTGGGCGCGAGGTTGGGTTTTGGCGCGTCGAGCTTCAAGGTTTCGTGGGCGTGGGCGGGCACAGCGGCGACGAGGCAGAACAAGGCCAGCGTATGTGCGACGCGTTGGATCAAGGGGTGCATGGAGAGGTCCTCTGGATGTCTGATGGGAAGGCTGGTGGGCTCAGTGGCCGTAGCGGCGGCCGGCCGATTCGAGCGGCCAGCCGTCGGTGCGCAGCGGCGGCAGGGGCAGGCCGTCGCCGCCGACCACGTTGGCTTCGCTGGCGTTGTTGACCCAGGCATAGCGCGCAGCGACGGGTACCGGCACGGCGGCGCTGCGCAGCACGATGCGGTCGCCGTCGAGCCGTGCTTCGGCCGGCTGCCAGCGGCGGTCCGCGCCGGCAACGTAGAAGCCGCGCACGGTTTCGCCGCTGCGGGCGGTGCGCAGGCCGCCCGCGGTCGTGTCAAAGCTCAGCTCGAACTCGCTGCCCCTGGCCGTCTGGCCGGTCAGCCGCGGGCCGGTGGCCGGCGCGGAGCGCAGGCCCAGCTCGTGCATCGCCAGAGCCGCCAGCCGCTGGCCCACGGTGCGTTTGTTACGCGGGTGGATGTCGACCGTGTTGCCGATGTCGATGGCCGTGGCCATGCCGGTGTGGGGCAGGGCCAGCGCCGCGGCCTGGCTGGCGCGGAGTTCAGCCCAGCCATTGCCGTCGGGCCGGTTGTCGGCCATGGGCAGCCAGGACGCCAGCTGCACGAAGAAGAAGGGCAGCTTGGGGTCGGCGAACTGGCCGCGCCAGTCCTGGATCAGGCGCTTGAAGCCGTCGGCATAGGCCGCCGCGCGCCCGGCGTTTTCCTCGCCCTGATACCAGAGCACGCCGCGCACCGACAGGCCTTGCAGCGGGGCGATGAGGCCGTTATGGCCGAGGGTCGGGGCGTTGTTGGCCACCGGGCCAGGTGCGGCCACGAGTTTTTCGACGCGTGCACGCCAGGTACCCACGAGCGACACCGGGCCGGCCGCCGTGTCCAGGCGCAGGTCCGGAGCATCGCCATTGATGCCGCCGTTGCCACCAGTGTCGGTTACGCGCACGGCGATCCAGTTGCTGCCGGCGCGCAGCAGGCCCGCGGGCACGGCGTAGCGGCGAGGCTGCTCCCAGCCGCACTGCCCACCGATCTTCTGACCATTGACCCACACTTCGTCGCAGTCGTCGACCTTGGCTAGGTGCAGCTCAGCAGCACCGGCGGCCTGGGCGGGCTTGAGCTCGATGCGCTTGCGCATCCAGACGATGCCGTCCACGTCTTCCAGGCCCTGGTTTTCCCAGTTGCCGGGCGCCTGCAGCGTGGGCCAGCTGGTGTCGATATCGCCGGCGGCGGACCAGCCCGAGGCGTCCACGCCCTCCAGCGGCAGTCCCTTCTGCCAGGCCGCGCCTCGCGGCTCGGCTTCCCACAAACCTGGGGGCCGCAGCGTCGGCTGGTCGCTGCCTTTGTCGCTCGCGGCGGGCCCGCCCGGAGTGCCCGCGCTCGCCAGCGGCAGCCCCTTCTGCCACGTGGCAATGCGGGGAAGCACGCGCTGGCCCAGCGCGGCACTGAAATTGGCGTTGTCGGCCGGCAGAGCCCGCACGGCGGGTGCGAGGTCGGGGTCGCGCAGGGCGGCCTCGCGGCTCATCCAGGTTTCCAGCATGGAACCGCCCCAGGCGGAATGAATCAGGCCGATAGGCACGCCCTGCACGGCTTGCATCTGGCGCGCGAAGTGATAGCCGACCGCACTGAAATCCCCCACCCGGCCTGACTCGGCCACGACCCAGGATGCCGGGGCGATCTCGGCCTCGGGCCGCACGCTGGCACGCAGCGGCACGCGCAGCTGGCGCAGCTGGGCGTTCTGCGGCGAGGCCACTTCCTGCGCACCGGTGTCGGTGAGTGCCAGTGGCCATTCCATGTTGGACTGGCCGCCGAGCAGCCAGACATCGCCGACCAGCACGTCGTTCAGCGCTGCGGTCCCATCGCCCTTGACGAACAGGCGGTGTGGGCCGCCGGCCGGCAGAGGCGGCATCTGCACGCGCCAACGGCCATCGGCGCCGACGCGGGTGGTTGCCTGGCGGCCCGCGAATTCGACGGTCAGTGTCTTGCCGGGCGTGGCCTGGCCCCACACGCGCAGGGGCCGGTCACGCTGCAGCACCATGTGGTCGCCAAACACTCCGGACAGGCGCACTTCGGCATGGGCTGTGGCGGCCAGCAGCGACAGCAGCAGGGACAGAGATAGGGTGGTCTTCTTCATCGGTAGGCTTTCAATCAGGCGAAATTCAAGGTGAGGGCACGGCCTTGGTAATTGGCGCTGCGGGTCTGCTCGGGCTGGCCCGGCGCGGCCATCAGGCGCACGCGCAGCTGGCGCCGTGCCACCAGGCCGGGGAAGCGGCCCTGGCGCGCGCCGATGTGCAGCGTGCGGTGGGCGTCGTTCCAGCGCAGCTCGGTGGTGGCGCGCTCGCCGCGCTCGTAGCGGTAGGTCTCGCCATCGTCCTCGTAGAGGGTGAAGCTGCCGTCGGCGCCGGGGTAGATGCGGATCTCCCACGGTGCCTCTGGATGCTGGCCTACGTGCTCGACGACCGGGCCCAGCGGCACGATAGCGCCAACGCGCACGAACAGCGGGAACTCGTCCAGCGCGTAGTTGCGTTCGGCGCTGCCGCCACCGGCGTGGCGCTGGCCGGTCCAGAAGTCGTACCAGTCACTTCCGGCGGGCAGCAGCGTGGCCTGGCGCTGGTCCATGTGCTTGGCCTGCTCGGCGTGGACGCGCATCTGGCTGGGCGTATGCCAGGCCAGGCGCATGACGCGGCCACCGGTGGCCTGGTAGTAGTCGATGCGCAGCTTGAGCACCTGGCCCTGGTGCAGCGTGACGCGGTGGCCCTTGAAGCGCGCGCCGCCCACGGCCCAGTCGTCAACGACGAGCTGGCCGTCCAGCCAAAGGCGGAAGCCGTCGTCACCCTCGACACCGATCTCGTGCTCGCCGTCCTCGGCGGCGATGAGCTCGCCCGTCCAGCGCGCCGAGAAGTTATTCAGGCTGGACAGGCCCTCCGGCACATTGGCCAGCGGCGGGCCGGGCCAGTGGTGGGCGATCACCGTGTCGATGGTGCGGCTGGCGGGCTTGTCAAAGTTGACGCCCTCGAAGTACTCGAGCGCGAGGCCGCGCTGGCCGTCGGGCGTGCGAACCTGGGTCAGCGGCACCGTGGCGGCCGGCGGCTGCACCGGGCGGAACATGGCCCGCGTGATGGGCTGCACCAGGAAGGCCGGGCCGAACATGTAGGTGTCGTCCACCTTGCGCAGCGCCCGCTGGTCGGGGAAGTCCATCGCCAGGCCACGCATCATCGTGTAGCCGTCGTGCGTGCTGCGCCAGGCCAGGCTGTACAGGTAGGGCAGCAGCTGCATGCGCAGCTCGACGGCGCGCCGCAGCGAGGCGTAGACGGGCGGGTCCATGGCCTTGTACAGGTAGGGCTCGCGGGCCACGTCGGCGCCGTGGATGCGGTAGATGGGGTTGAAGATGGCGAACTGATTCCAGCGCGCGTAGAGCTCGCGCCAGGTCGGGTTGCGCTCGCCTTCCGGGTAGGTGACGAAGAAGCCGCCGGTGTCCTGGCTCCAGTAGGGCAGGCCGGCCATGGCCACGTTGAGGCCGCCGGCGATCTGCTGGCGCAGCGCGGCCCACGAGGCCGTTGTGTCGCCCGACCAGGGCAGCGCCGCATAGCGCTGCTGGCCGGCCCAGGCCGAGCGGGTCAGCGTGAGCACGCGCTTGCCAGTGGGGCCTGCGGCGCGCTGGCCCTCGTACACGCCCTGGGTGGTGACCAGGCTGTAGGGGTTGAGGTAGCGGGTGAAGTCGCCCATGGCGTTGCGCCCCAGGCCCTTGATGTCGGCCTCGACTTCGCTCGGGTTGTGCACCGCGCCGCCCACCTCGACCTCGGTGCCGTCCATCCACAGCGCGTCCACGCCCACGTCCAGCAGGCCCTTCTTGGCGTGCTTGTAGTAGATGCGGCGGGCTTCGGCGCTGTAGGCGTCGTAGATGCGGGCCTTCTTGGAGACCCAGTGCAGGGGCTCGAAGCGCAGCTTCTTGGCGTCCAGCTCGCGGGCCAGTGCCGTGTCGTTTCCGATGCTGGGCCAGATCGAGGCCATCAGCTTGACGTGCAGCTTGTCGTGCAGTTCGAGCGTCAGCGCGGCGGGGTTGGGAAAGCGCTCGGCGTCCCAGACCATGCCGCTCCACTTGCCGTCCCACACGCCGTCCTTCACGCCGCCCCAGTACTGCCAGTCCTGCACGATGTAGTCGATGGGGAAATGGTCGGCACGGAAGCGCCGCACCACGTCGAGCAGCTGCTGCTGGGTCTGGTAGCGCTCCTTGCTCATGAACAGCCCCAGGGCGGCCTTGGGGAACATCGGCGCGGCACCGGTCAGGTGGCGGTAGCCGCGGATGACGGCGTCCATGTCGGGGCCAGCGGTCAGGTAGTAGTCGGCACCTGCGGGCGCGCTCTCGGCCGTGAAGCTCATGCCCTCGGGCCGGTCGCGGAACGTCATCTTGGAATAGACGTCCAGCAGCAGGCCCCAGCGCCGCGTGGACACGAGGAAGGGCACGACGATGCCGATGTTGGTCTGCACCATCAGCACGTCGCGGCCGCGGTAGTCCATGTAGGGCTCGTCGTACTGGCCCAGGCCGTAGAGGGACTCGTCGGGCGTCAGCGTGAAGGTCTGCGTCAGCGTGTAGCTGGGGTTGCCGGCGATCTCGACTTGCTTGAGCTCGGTGGGCGACGTGGCGCGCTCACGTGTCAGCAGCCGGCCGTCGGCGGCGAAGAAGGCCAGCGCGCCGCTGCGCTTGTTCACCGTCACGCGCAGGCCGGCGCCGGCTAGCGTGAGCTGGTCGGCGGCCTCCTGCACGTCGAAGGGCACGGACTGCGGACGGACCACGACGACGAGGCTGGGCTGCACCGTGTGCGCCTGGCCCAGGTGGGCGGCCACGCGCACCAGGCCCGGGCCGTAGAACAGCACGCTCTTGGTCAGCCCGCCCACGCGGAACTGCAGGCCTTCGGCCACGCGTTGCCAGGCAAAGCCACCGGCCGGGCCGGCCAGCGGCAGGGCGCGCAGTTGGCCGGCGGCGTCCAGCGCCGAGGCCTGTGTGCTGGCCTTGGGGGCCGCCAGCGCGGCGCCGGCAGGAACGCAGGCCATCAGGCCGACGAGGTCACGACGTTTCATTCACGAGTCTCCATAGTCTTCATGATCGGACCGAACGCCGGCAATTCCTTGCGGCCGGTCACTTGCAGCTTGCTCATCTGGCCGGCGGCGCGCACGCCGGTCACGGTCTTCAGCGGCTGGCCGCCGCCGATCCACAGTTCGGCAGGGCCGGCCGGCACGACGCGGCGGCCGTCGGCCTGCACCACGCTCAGTGCGTGGGCCTCTAGATCGAAGCGGATGCGGCGCGAATCGCCRCCACGCAGCACGACGCGCTTGAAGGCCACCAGCGTTCGCTGCGGCGCTGCCTCACCGGGCCGGGTGGCATACACCTGCACGATCTCGGCCGCCTCGCGGGCGCTCTCGTTCTTCAGCAATACGGACAGCGTCGCGCCTTGCCCCGCGGTGACGCGGCTGCGGGCCAGCCGCGGCTGGGCATAGGCAAAGCGCGCATAGCCGAGGCCGTGGCCGAACGGGAACTCGGCCTCGCCCTTGAACCAGCGGTAGGTGCGGCCTTGCATGCCGTAGTCCTTGAAGGGCGGCAGCTGCTCGGCCGAGCGGTAGAAGGTGAGCGGCAGCCGGCCCGAGGGGCTGAAGTCGCCGGCCAGCAGCTCGGCCACGGCCTGGCCGCCTTCGCCGCCGGGGTACCAGGCCTGCACGAGGGCGGGCAGCTTCTGCAGCACGTCGCCAAAGGCCATCGGACTGCCGCTGAAGTTCACCACCACCAACGGGCGGCCCAGCGTGGCCAGGCGCTCCAGCAGCGCGAGCTGCGGCGCGGGCAGGGCTATGCGGGTGCGGTCGCCGCCGGCAAAGCCCGGGGCCAGCACCGTCATCTCCTCGCCTTCCAGTTCCCAGGTCAGGCCGCTGGCGAAGACGACCAGGTCGGCCGCGCGCGCGGCAGCCAGCGCGGCCTCGTCATTTGCGCCGGGGCGGCTCCATTGCAGGCGCTGCTCGCCCTCCCAGCCGATCTGCTGCGCCTCGACGCGCAATGCATAGGTCTGGCCGGCCTTCAGCGTCACGCCGCGTTTGCTCGTCGGCCAGGCGATGTCCCACAGGTCCACCACCAGCTCGCCGTCGATCCAGATGCGATAGCCATGGTTGCTCTTGAGGCGCAGGACATGCTCGCCGCTCTCGCCGGCGCGCACGAAGCCGCTCCAGCGGGCCGACTCCTTGCGGTCGTAGCGCTCCGGCCAGCCCCACTTGAACTGGGCCTGCGCTGCCGTCTCCGACGACGTGGCCTCGCCTTCGAGCTTGAGGTTGCCGAAGCGCTCGAACTTCAGGCCGGTGCGGGTGCAGGCGGCGTCGGCGCAGAGGCTGGGCGCGGGCAGGTCTTCCAGCGGCGGTGCGACCCAGCCCGTGCCTTCGACGAAGTCGATTTGCGCTTGCGGGTAGCGCGCCTTCAGGCCGGCCAGCAGCGTGATGGGCTTGGACGGCGTGCCGTTGTAGTTGCCCACCAGCGCATCCACGCTGTCGGCATTCGGGCCGATGACGGCGATGCGCCTGGGCGCCTGCTTCAGCGGCAGCAGGCCGTCGTTCTTCAGCAGCACCAGCGAGCGGCGCGCGGCCTCCAGGTTCAATGCGCGGTGGGCGGGCGTGTCGAAGTCGGTTGCCTTGATTTCGGTGAAGGTCCTTTGGGGAGGGATCAAGCCCAGGCGCAGGCGCACGTCGAACAGCCGGTGCAGAGCGCGGTCCAGTTCGGCTTCGCTGAGCAGGCCCTTCTGCACGGCGGCCACGGTGGTGGCGGGCTGGGCGGTCGGGTTGCTGCCGAAATCGCAGATCAGGTCGGTGCCGGCGCGCACGGCCAGGGCCACGGCCTCCTCGGGCGTCTTCACATGCTTGTGTGCCCAGTCCATGTGGATGTCCGCCACGGCGCCGCAGTCGGACACCACATGCCCCTGGAACTTCCACTGGTCGCGCAGGTAGTGCTGCAGCAGCGGCTGGTTGGCGCAGGCGGGCACGCCGTCCACCGCGTTGTAGGCGCACATGACCGACTCGGCCCGGCCGTCGGTGACGGCCGCGTGGAAGGCCGGCAGGTAGGTGTCCACGAGGTCGCGCGGCGACACGTGCACGTCCTCCTTGTGGCGGTCGGCCTCGGGGCCGCTGTGCACGGCGAGGTGCTTGACTGCGGCTGACACCTTCAGCTGCTTCGAATCCGGTCCCTGCAGGCCGCGGATGAAGGACACGCCCATGAGCGAGGTCAGCAGCGGGTCTTCGCCAAAGGTCTCCTGGCCGCGGCCCCAGCGCGGGTCACGGAAGATGTTGACGTTGGGCGACCACACGGTCAGGCCGCGGTAGATGTCCGACGATCCGTCGGGCTTGACGGTGTTCAGGTACTTGGCACGGAACTCGGTGCTGACGACGTCGGCCACGCGCTGCACCAGCGGCGTGTCCCACGTCGCCGCCAGACCAATGGCCTGCGGAAACACGGTGGCGATGTCGGCCCGCGCCACGCCGTGCAGACCCTCGCTCCACCAGTTGTAGGCGGGGATCTGCAGGCGCGGGATGGCCGGCGACTCGTGCTGCAGTTGGCTGGCCTTCTCGGCCAGCGTCATCTGCGCCACGAGGGCCTTGGCCTGCTGCATCGAAGGGCTGGCCGCCGCGGYGGTGGCCAGCAGGCAGGCAAGCGCGGTGGCCCCGATCAGACGGTACTGCATCGGTCGGTCATCGCTTCACCGGCTGCAGCGTCAGCAGCGTGATGTCGTTGCTGCGCATGGGCACCGTGAACTTGAACAGGCCGTCCTTGCCGACCTTGACCGTGCGCTTGACCTCGGGCTTGTCTTGCGTCAGCGACTGCAGCTTGGCCAGCTGTTCGGCGCTCAGGTCCTTGGGCGCACCCATCTCCAGGTAGGCGGTGTAGGCGTCATTGGTCTTGTGGCCGGTGCGGTGCAGGGCCAGCTGGTAGCTGCCCGGCTTGAGGTTGCGCAGCGACAGCTTGACCGGCTGCGCCGGGACGTTGGGCACGGGCTTGCCAAAGAAGGTGCCGTTGCTGTTCTGCCCCTGGTCCGGGTGCTGCCAGTCCCAGGCGAGGACGGCGGTCTTGTCGCCATCGGCGGCGGCCAGCACCTTGTCGTCGGTGGTCGGAATTTCGTTGCCGCGCAGCGCGTTGAGGTATTTGTAGGCGAACCAGGTCGGCTTGCGCACGCCGTCGCGCGTCATCAGCCCGAAGCCGCCGTGGAAGGGGGCGTCCGGCGGGCCTGGTTCCTCGAAGAGGTCGCTGTAGACCCAGTAGCTCATGGCCTGCGCATAGCCGCGCGTGGCGCGCAGCTTGGTCAGGATCCAGGGCGCGCTGACATAGCTGTCATGCACCTTGTCGCGCGGGTTGTAGCTGGTGCTCCACTCGGTGATGTACAGCGGGATGCCGGGGAAGGGTGACGCCTCGATCTCCTGCCGGTTGCGGCGCACGTCGCCGACGATGGAGTTGGGGTCGGTCGCCAGGATGCGGTCGGACTTGCCGAACTCGTCAAGGAAGCCCTCGGTTACGCCGTAGCTGTGGGTGGTGACGAAGTCCACCGCCACGTCGTTGGCCTTCGCATAGGCCAGGAACTCGGGCACCCAGGCCGCCCCGGCGGTGGACGGCCCGCCGACCTTCAGCGTGGGGTCGATCTTCTTGATCGTGCGCGCGGTGTTGGCATACAGCTCGAAGTAGGCCTTCTGGTCGGCCCGCTCCCAGAAGCCGTCGAGGTTGGGCTCGTTCCAGACTTCGAAGGGCCACTGGCGCACTTCCTCAATGCCGTAGCGCTGGATCAGGTGGCGGACGAAGGCGTCGATCATCTCCATCCACGGGCCGGGCTGTGGGTGCGAGGTGTTGCCCTTCCAGTGGAAGATGGTCAGCGGCGAGGTCTTCATGACGCCCGGCGTGAAGCCGAGCTCGATGAAGGGCTTGATGCCACGCGCCAGCATGGCGTCGTAGAGCTTGTCGATGGCGGTCCAGTCGAAGACGAGCTTGTCGCCGTCTTTCTTCACCGTACCGTAGGTGTCGTGAAAGATGTCGTGAAAGCGCAGGTAGCGAAAGCCCAGCTCGTCGACCGCGGTCTTGAGCTGCGCCAGGTTCTCCGGCCGGCCGGTGGTGCCGGGAAAGTCGGCGCCGACGGCGAGGTCGAAGAAACGGTCCACGGGCTTGTTCGCCGCGGCGCGGTCGAGCGTGACCTCGCGCGCCGCGGGCGGTGCGGCATGGACCACGGCGCACAGGCCCAGGGTCAACAGCGCCGCCGAGAGCGGAAGCAGGACGCAGCGCGGCAGGGGAAGCAGAGAGTTCGTCATGGGTGGAATCTGTTCTTGAGTAATCAGTTGCTGTAGAGCAGCCCGCGGCCGGTGCCGCTGACGTAGATCCGGCCGTAGGTGCCTTGATCAGCCGCCATCACGCCGATGCCGCCGAATTGGTGGGCGTCGTCGTTGAAGCGCGACCAGGTGGTGCCGCCGTCGTCGGAGCGGTACACGCCCCACATGCCGTCGATCGTGCCCACCACATAGATCGCCGCCGAGTACGCGGCGCCGGCCTTCGCCTTGCCCAGCGCGATGACACTGGCGCCCGACGTGCCGTTGCTCGACGCGAAGCCGCTGAGCCTGGTCCAGGTCACACCCGAATCCACAGAGTGGTAGACGGCGTTGCCGTCAGTCAGCCAGACGTCGCCCTCGACGTTGGGGTTGACCGCGATCGACGTGCTCCAGAACGAGTTGGGGGCCAGGGTGGCCGCCGCCGAGCCGGGGCTCAACGTGAAGCTGTGGCCGCCATCGGTCGAGACGTAGATCTTGCCCGCCGTACCCCATGATGCGCCGCCCGAATCGTAGGCATAGACCTTGTTCGGGTTCTTGCGGTCCGCCGCCAGTCGATAGCCGCGGTTCCAGCCCGGCGCGACGCTGGGCAGCGCCGGCAGGTTGGTCGCCGTCCAGCTCGCGCCGTTGTCGGCGGTGTAGTACGGCACCGAGTTCGAAGGCGCCCAGACCGCCTGGCTACGCGCGGTGACGGCGATGCTCGATTCGCCGCTCGTGTTGGTCGCCGCGCCGGCGGGGATGGTGGCGAACTTCGCCCAGGTCTTGCCGCCATCGCCCGACCAGTAGCCGGTGCCGGCGCCGGTCGAGTTGACGACGCCGACGCCGGCGATGTAGTTCGGATCGGACCATGCCACGTCGGCGGCGTTGCCGTTGCTCCAGCCGGTGCCGGGATTCAGCGTCGGCGCCTTGGAGAGGTCCGTGTGGACCCAGGCGCCGACGTCGCCCGAGCTGTTGACCAGCACGTAGGACGCGCCGGCCGGGGGTGTGACGATGCCGAGGACCGCAGTCTCCTCGATGCCCTCGACCGCGCCCTTCCAGGTCGGTGTGGCCGAGGAAGCGTTCTTCGTTTCGATGACGCCGCCGCCGTGGACGTGCAGGATGTGATCGCGGTCGGCTGGGTCGATCTCGACGTCGTCGACCCAGCCGGACGCAACCTCGCCAGGTGTCTGCGCCTCGATCTCGCGCCAGGTCTTGCCCGCGTCGTCGGACAGTTGAACGATCTGTTGGCCGTTCCAGTTGCCCCAGGAGTTGGTCACGCCCAGCGCGATGCGGGTGTTCGCGCCGCTGCCGTGCACGGACACGCCGCCGAGGCCAAAGTTCGTGCCGCCGGCCGGGTCGACGCTCTTCAGCAGGGTCCAGGTCGTGCCATCGAACTTGTAGAGGCGACCGGGGCCGCCCGCGCCCGGCCCGGCGTCCTTGGTGAAGACGACGTAGAACATGCCGTCGGCGGCACGCACCATGTGGGGAATCTGCATGCCCGAGACCGGGGTGGCCACCGGCTTCCACGAGGCGCCGCCGTCGGTGGACCCGTACAGGCTGGAGGTCAGGCCGGCCGCGTTGACGTAGTCGGGCGCGATGGCGGCATAGACGGTCTGCGTGGCCGTGCCGCTGCCCTTGGTGCCGGTGTCGTAGACCACGACCCCGATGCCCATCCCGCTGCCGCTCGCGGCCTTGACCTGGTCCGCCGTCATCGTGACGGACGACAGCGACGCCACCTGGGCCCAGTTGCGGCCCGAGTTGGTGCTCTTCCACAAGCCGGCCTGGCGAGAGCCGAAGAACAGCGTCGAGGGCTTGTTGGGGTCGACCACCAGGCGCTCGCCAAGGGCGCGGCCGGGGTTGTTGCCGCCCAGGGCGAACGGCAGGTCGACGTGAGTCCAGTGGTCGCCTCGGTCGCTGGAGATGTAGAGCCGCCCATTGCCTTCGAACGTGTACATGCCGGTGGCCATGTAGACGAGCTGGTCGTCGTTCGGGTCGACGGCGATGCTCTCGATGCCGTGGTAGCGGCTCTCGGCTGCGCCGAAACCCAGCCCGTCGGTGATCGGTGTCCAGGATGACGCGGCCGGGTTCCAACGGTAGGCGCCGCCGATGTCGGTGCGGGCGTACAGCAGGTTGGCGGTGGTCGGGTGGAAGACCAGGCCGGTGACGTACCCACCGCCGCCGAACTTCACGCTCGTCCAGGCAGTGGCCGGCGCCGGTGCGGGAGCTGGGGCTGGGGCTGGGGC